>JAKAUF010000412.1 GCA_021827785.1 Acidobacteriota bacterium
GCAGGCTGGCAGGACTCGGGCTGGATAGGCGGGCGTTCAATGCGGTGTTTCCCATGGGCAGGCGTCAACCGGAATGATACCCCAGGGGCCTCGGCCCCCCGCACGCGAGGGGGCCCTCGGCTAGGCACCCCACGGCCGGGCGTGAGCGGGCCGTCGGCGCCTCCGGGGACTGGCGCCGCGGTCGGTCGTTGCCGGCAACTGTTTGGGCACGGGCGGCGGGCGCCGCCCGCGCGGGGATGGGGCCTAATCCGGCAGGCGGAGTTGGCCGTGGATGGTGAAGTGGCCGCTGACGACGGGTGCGCCGGTTCCGGGCTGGCCGCCGCCGACGGAGAGCAAATAATCGCCGCGGGCGACGATGATGTGCCCGACGGCGGTGACCATGCTGAGGTCACGGCGCTTCAGGTGGAAATGCAACGTCTGGCTGGCGCCCGGGTCGAGGTGAATGCGCTGCACGCCGCGCAAGGCGCGGATGGGCGCGCCAGGCACTTTGGGGAATTGGAGATAGAGTTCGGCGACCTCATCGCCGGCGACCTGGCCGGTGTTGGTGACGCGCACGGAGACGTTGAGGGGGTCGCCGGCGGTGATGGGGGCGGTGGGCAGTTGCAGGTCGCTGAAGCGGAAGGTGGTGTAGCTGAGGCCGTAGCCGAAGGGCCAGAGGGGATGGCCGTGGAAATATTGGTAGGTGCGGCCCTGCATGGAATAGTCCTCGAAGGGCGGGAGCTGGTGCACGCTCTTATAGAAGGTGACGGGGAGGCGGCCGCCGGGGTCATTGGCGCCGCTGAGGGTTTTGCCGATGGCGGCGCCGCCGACTTCGCCGGGGTACCAGGCTTCCAGGATGGCGGCGGCGTGGCGTTTTTCCCAGCGGACGGCGAGGGCGCTGCCGTTCATTAAGACGACGACCAGCGGCTTGCCGCTGCGGGCGACGCTGCGCACCAGGGCTTCTTCCGGCGCGGGCATTTTGAGGTTGGTACGGTCGCCGCCGAAAAAGCCGGGCTGGTCCACCGGCGACTGCTCGCTTTCCAGGTTGCTGTCAATGCCGACGACGGCGATGACCGCGTCGGCGCGCTGGGCCGCGGCCAGGGCGGCGGGGTTGGCGTGGCGGGAGATGCGCGCCCACACCAGGCGGGCGCGGGGGCTGGCGCCGGGAGGAAAGCCGGCGATGATGCTGAGGCGAACGCGGCGGCCGGCTTGGAGATGGATCCAGGCGATGCCGGGATCGAAGCGGAACTCCTGCGCCAGGCGGCGGCCGTTGGCGGAGACGCCGGCAAAGGATGCGTCGCCGCGGACGCCGAGGTAGTAATCGCCGGAACGGCGGGGGGTGAGGTAGCCGGACCAGCGGACAAACAGTGAGTGAGCGCTGCGGGCGGCGGCGGGCAGGCTAGCCGCGGTCAGGTCAATGGTCGGCTCGACGCGGGCGGCCAGCGGCGTGGGCCGGCTGCGATTGAACCCGATCATGGCGCCGGCGGCGGCGTAATGCGCTTCCAGGCCGGACCGACCGCTGGGCGTGGTGAGCAGATCATCGGGCACGGGTTGGAAGCCGTGATCGTTGAGGAACTGGGTGCCGGGGACGTAGGTGATTTGTGCGTTCGGGAAAGCGGCCTTGATGCCGGCGAGCGCGGTGACCGGATCCTTGGGCACGCCGCTGTAATTGCCGAAGAGCACTGCGGTTTGATCCGCCAGCGGGCCGACGACGGCGATGCGGCGGATGGAGGGCTTGAGGGGCAGCACGCCGTCATTTTTGAGCAGCACCATGGATTGCTCGGCCAGCTTGAGGTCGAGGGCGCGATGAGCGGGGCTGTTGAGCTGATCCGGGTTGATGTGGTCGTAGGGGACCATGGACGCGGGATCGAACATGCCCAGCTTCATGCGCGCGGTGAAGAGGCGGACCAAGGCGCGGTCAATGGCGTGGACGGAGAGATAGCCTTCCTGTACGGCCTGGAGATAGGGGCGGTAGTCGCCGCCATGGGGCGCGGAGGTGAAGCCGTAGCATTCATTGTCCATGCCGCGCTCGAGGGAGATGGCCGAGGCTTGCGGCTGGGTGGGGCGGTAATGATGGCCGCTGAAGATGTCATGCACGGCGTCGCAGTCGGAGACGACATAGCCGTGGAACTGCCAGTCGCCGCGCAGGGTGGTTTGCAGCAGGAACTGGTTGGCGCAGTCGGGCTGGCCGTTGGTGGCGGTGTAGGCGCACATGATGGAGCCGGCGTGGCCGTGGACGATGGCGGCGCGGAAGGCGGGGAGATAGGTGGCTTCCAGGTCGTGGCGGCTGATGTCGTAATCGGAGAAGTGGCGGATGGGCTCCGGGCCGCTATGGGCGTCGAAGTGCTTGGGGGTGGAGATGACGCGGTAATAGCGGGGATTGGTTCCCTGCATGCCGGTGACGTAGGCGACGGCCATGCGGCCGGTGAGGTAGGGATCCTCGCCGTAGGTTTCCTGGCCGCGGCCCCAGCGCGGATCGCGGAAGATGTTGATGTTCGGCGCCCAGAAATCGAGGCCGTGGAAGATGAAGGAGTTGCCGTTGCGGACGGATTGCTCGTGAATGACGCGGGCTTCGAAGCTGATGGCGCGGGCCATCTGATGGATGAGCGGGGGATCGAAGGTGGCGCCGAGGCCGATGGGCTCGGGGAAGTTGGTGGCGCCGTTGACCAGGACGCCGTGCAGCGCCTCCGACCACCAGTTGTAGGCGGGGACGCCGAGGCGCGGGATGGCGCGGGCGATGTTGGTCAGCTGGGAGCATTTTTCCTTCAGCGTCATGGCGCTGACCAGCTCCTGGGCGCGGACCTTGAAGGACTGGGAGGTGTTCAGCCAGGGGCGCTTGGGTTTTTGCGCGGCGGCGACCGAGGCGAAGAGCGCGAAGGCGAGGGTCAGGGACAGAGCTTTGGCAATTCGATTCATGGGCATTTCTCCGATGGCAAGGCGAACGTCAGCGGTTTCGGGACGGGGCGACGGGGAATTGGTAAATGTCCACGCTGATCGGCGGGACGGAAATGGCAGCGGGATCGCCGGGCGACGCGCGGCGGCGCACGGTGACGCCGGGGGAATGGCCCGGGGGGTTGGCGGCGGCGAGGCTTTTGCCGGTCAGCTCCCACCGGGCGCCGGGGCCGGCGAGGCGGAGGCCGGCGAGGCGCAGATGCAACGGCTGGGCCGCGGTGGTGGCGTTGACCACGGCGAGGCGGAGGAAGCGGCGGTGCGGGGTGAGAGCGGCGAAGACGTCGAGCGGATAGGTGGCGCTGCCGGCGCTGCTGCGCGGCAGGCCGTCGGCGATGGGCGGTCCGGGCGGGGGCTGGGGGGAGTTGCCGGTGACGGCGAGCGGGAGCATGCCGGCGCCCATGAAACGGCCATAGAGCTGGAACAGCAGGCCGGTGGTGTTGAGGGAGGCGGCGGAGGGGGTGATGTTGAGCGTCGAGACGCCCATGGTGAATGCCGCCATGCGCAGGAAGCCGGTATGGCGCAGCATCTCGTTGAAGGTCATGGCGTAGGCCAGGTCCAGCTTGAGATTGGGCGGCGCGCCGGTGTAGGCGTACTCATCCATGGACATGAAGATGTGCTTGCGGGCCATGGCCGGGAAGCGGCGCTGGTAGACGTGCCATTCCTCGGCCTTGAGGTGGACGCGGTCGGAGGGCACGCGCACCCATTGCAGGACCGTTTGGCGGGCGGGGACGTAGCCGGCTTCCATGTGGTGGTAGCGCAGGCCGCGGATGGCGCGGGCGAGATCGAAGCGGACGCCGGCGCGGGCGTACCAATGTTCGGTGATGCCGTTGAAGTAGCCCCAACTGTGCTTGAGGAAGCCGCAGGTCCAATCGGCGGGTCCGCAAAAGGGAACCTGGTCGTTCTTCAAGTGCAGGCCGGCGGCGATGCCCTCGATGGTTTCCTCGTCGGGCATGGCGCCGGAGGCGAGCAGGACGATGTTGGGATCCACGCGGCGCATGGCGCGGGCGAATTGGTTGTGTTTGAGGACGTAGTACTTGAGATCGGTGCGGCCCAACTCCCAGGGCCCGTAGGGCTCATTGCCGATGTCCCAAAACTTGACGCCATAGGGCGCGGGGTGGCCGTAGCGGGCGCGCAGGGCGCCGAGGCGGGTGGTCACCGCGCCGTTCATGTATTCGACCTCGTGCGCCGCCGACAAGGCGCCGCCGAAGCCGGCATTGACGGTGATGTAGGGCTGGGCGCCGATCAGGCGGCAGAGGGTCATGAACTCCGGCAGGCCGACGTCATTGGGCTGCATGGCGTGCCAGGCGTAGTCGAAGGTGGGCCGGCGGTGGTCGCGGGGGCCGATGGCGTCGTACCAATGGAAGTCGGAGATGTAGTTGCCGCCGGGGAAGCGCCAGAAGCCGGAGTGGAGCTGGCGCAGCAGGGCGATGACATGGGGGCGAAAGCCGTCAATATTGTCGGCCGGCATTAGCGAAACCACGCCCACGTGGAAACTGCCGCGGCCGGCGCCGGTGATGGAGAAGACGGCGTGGGTGGTGGCGGCGCCGGCGGTGAAGGCGAAGGGATACCGCTTATAGGCGCGCGACAGATGCGCGAATGTATGGGACTGGCGGGCGGCGGGACCGGCGCCCCAGGCCAGCGAAACGTTGACGGCGGCGCCGGGCGTGCCGCGCAGATAAATGTGGCCGGTGTAATGCCGGCCGGCTACCAAGGCGAGGCCGGATTGGCGGAAGCCGCGGGGCGCGGCGCCGGCCAGTTGCACGCGCGGGCTGTGGCCGCCGACGAAGGGATGGCGGGCATCCATGGTGACCGCGGCGGCGGGGCCGATGGGGCGCCAATGGCGCGGGCGCATAAAGCGGAAGAACCCGCGCGCCGGCGCGGCGGCATGGGCCGGGGCGGGGTGGATGGGGAAGTAAAACTTGCGGTCATCCAGCATCTGCGCCCACAGGGTGCGATAGACCAGTGGGCCGATGTTTTCGATGAACATGCCGTACTCGTAACGCGAGACAGGGCGGCCGAGGCGATGGGCGTGGATGACGGCGACGATGCGGCGGGGGACCGGCGCCGCGGCGGGCCGGGGAGCCGCGGCGGGCCGGGAGGCGGAGGATGATCGCGCTGCGAGGGGCGCGGCAACGAGGAGGGCGGCGAACGGTAAGGCGGCGGCGAGGGCGAAGCGGCGGGGCATCGGGGTGTGCGAGCGGGCGTAGGCGCGGGTCGCTTGAATCAGTCACGGACCCACGCGGCATGACGCGCCGGGGATGTATTTCTCAAAAACATGCGTGGTTGCGTGCATGTTACTCCGAAATTGGGCTGGAGTGAGCCGGGAAAATGCCGGTCCGAGGAGGCGCCGGCGGGCCGGGCGGGGCATCGCCGGCGGCGGGAGCGCGGGCATCCGGCCGGCATGCTGGACGCCCGCGGGTTGCCGGCGCGGCGCTGGGCCGCGCTAGTTCGCGATTACGACCGGCGAGACGCCGGCGCTCCGGCACGGCGCTCCAACACGGCCGGCGAGACGCCGGGGCTCCGGCACGGCGCTCCAACACGGCCGGCGGGACGGCGGCGCTCCGGCGGTTTAGATGCCGGGCAGGCCGGCGTCCTTGGCGGGCAGGGCGCCGATGGCCGACCAATCGAGCTGGTCGCCGCCCTGGGCCAGCAAGGCGAGCAGGCGGTCGCGCAGCAGGCTGGCCAGCGGCATGGGCACGCGCAGTTCCTCGGCCGCGGCCAGGGCGAGGCGAATATCCTTGGCGCCCATCGGGGCGGGGAAGCCGGGCGGGGAGAAGCGGCCCTCGGCGAGGATGCCGCCATAAGTTTTGTAGACCGGGGCGGCGAAGAGCGTGGAGGTGAGCAGCTCGACGTATTGGTGGCGGTCCACGCCGCCCTTGGCGACCAAGGCGATGGCCTCGCCCAGGGATTCCATGACCGCGGCGATCAGGAAGTTGCCGCTGAGCTTGACCAGATTGGCGGCGGGCGGATCGGCCGAGATGACGATGGTGCGCTGGCCGATGGCGTCGAGCAGCGGCGTCACGGCGGCCACGGCGGCGGGCTCGCCGGCGACGACGATGATCAGGCGGCGCGCGGCCGCGGCGTCGGGACGGCCGAAGACGGGCGCGGAGACGTACCGCTGGCGGGCGGCGGCGTGGGCGGCGGCGAGGCGGCGGGAAAGGGCGACGCTGATGGTGGAACAAGAAACGTGCACGGCGCCGGCGGGCAGATGGGCGGTGATGCCATCGGGGCCGAGGGCCACCGCCTCGACCGCCGGGTCGTCGGCCAGCATGGTGAAGACGGCGTCGCCGCGGCACGCCGCCGCCACGCTGGCCGCGGCCTGGGCTCCCTGGGCCAACAGCGGCTCGGCCTTTTGCGGCGTGCGGTTGTAGACGGTGACCTGATGTCCGGCGGCGAGCAGATTGGCCGCCATGCCGGCGCCCATTTGCCCGAGGCCGATAAATCCGACGTTCATGGTTTCACTCCTGGCGAAGCTGTGTTCCTGGCGCTGCGGCCGGCCGCCGCGCAAGCGCGCCGCACGCTGAGCGCACGGACCGATCCTTTCAGGGTGCGTTCGGCGCGGGCCCGGCGCGCGACCGAACCAGCGGAGGGGGCCGCCCGCGCTGCAAGCCCAGGATGGCACGGCGGCGGCCCGCGGGCGCGGGCCGGGCCAAGCCTTCCGGCTTTAGTCGGCGCGGGCCCCAGCCCCGCTTTGATTGGCGCGGGCCCCAGCGCGGCGGCTGCTGGGCGCGGGGGCGGCGACGCGCCGGGGCGGCCCGGGGCCGAGCCCGTCCACTTGACAAGTATTCAATTGAGTGCTTGAATAGTCCCATGCGCAAGGCACAACGGGAAGCGTACAAGGCGCGGCTGTTCGGGCAGTTCGCGCAGATCGGGCGGGCGCTGGCGGGGGCGCGGCGGCTGGAGCTGCTGGAACTGCTGGCGCAGGGGGAGCGGGGCGTGGAGGAGCTGGCGCGGGCAAGCGGGATGTCGGTGGCCAACACCTCCCAGCATCTGCAAGTGCTGCGGCAGGCGCGGCTGGTGGAGGCGCGGAAGGAAGGGCTGCACGTGCGCTACCGGCTGGCGGACGAAAAGGTCTTCGCGCTGTGGCAGGCGCTGCGGGATCTGGGGCGGGAGCGGCTGGCGGAGCTGGACCGGCTGGCGGCGGAGTTCTTCCAGGAGCGGCACGAATTCGAGCCGGTGACGATGGCGGAGCTGCGGCGGCGGCTGAAGGAAGAACGGGTGGTGGTGCTGGACGTGCGGCCGGAAGAGGAATACGCGGCGGGGCATATTGCCGGGGCGGTGTCGCTGCCGGTGGAGGAGATGCCGCGGCGGCTGCCCGAGGTGCCGCGCGGGCCGGAGGTGGTGGCGTATTGCCGCGGGCCGTGGTGCCTGCTGGCGGACCAGGCGGTGCATGCGCTGCGCGGGGCGGGGATCCCGGCGCGGCGGCTGGAGGCGGGGTTTCCGGATTGGAAGGCGAAGCGCTATCCGGTCGAGGCGGAAGCGGGAGCGGGCAGGCCAGGGAAAGAGTGAGTGGGCGTGAGCGGGCAGTCGGGTCACCAAGGAGAGCGATATGTGTAGGGAACGAATCATTCGGGCATTTGCCGGCGGCGTGGTGCTGGCCGGGCTGGGACTGGGATTGTGGGTCAGCCGGGAGTGGCTGTGGCTGGACGCGTTTGTCGGCGCCAACCTTTTCCAGTGGGCGTTCACCGGCGTCTGCCCGCTGGGGCTGATTTTGCGCCGGCTGGGGGTGCGGACATGCGCGGCGGAGGCGTAGGCCGGCGCGCGGCGCGCAGGGTGGGCCGCCGCGGGTGGCCGCGGCGGACGGCGGCGGCGCTGCTGGCGCCGGGACTGCTGGCGGGATTGGTGGCCGGGCTGGCGGGTGGCTTGGCGGCGCAGGCGCGCCCTGCCGCGGCGGATGGCGCCCCAGCGGCGAGGGCGGCGGCGCCGGCCCGTATGCGGGCGGCGTCGAATCTGAGTTCGGCGCGGCGGGGCGTGGAGGCGCCGGCGGCGGGGAGCGGCCACCCGGCTGCGCTCGCGGCGGCGCAGGGCGCGACTCTGGCGCGGGTGTGGACGCTGGCGGCAGCGCTGCGGCGGGCGCTGGGGCAGAGCCAACAGCTGAAGGCGGCGGGCGCGGAGGCGAGGGCGGCGAAGGCGGGGATCGCGTCGGCGCGGTCGGGGTTGTGGCCGCGGCTGAGCGTGGGGGAAGGAGTGACGCGGGGCGACGACCCGGTGTACGTGTTCGGCGCTCTGTTGCGGCAGCACGCGTTCGGGGCGGCGAATTTCAATTTGCCGAGCCTGAACCGGCCGGGGGCGCTGACGGACTGGCAAAGTTCGGCGCAAGCCAACGTGAGCCTGTGGGATGGAGGCAAGACGCGGGCGGCGATCCGCGGGGCGAAAGCCGGCTACCGCGCGGCGGGCGCGGCGCGGCGGCAGACGCGGGAGCAGGTGCTGGCGGCGACGGTGGCGGCGTATTACGGACTGCGGGAGGCGGAGGCGAATTGGCGGACGGCGCGGCGGGCGGTGCGGGCGGCGGAGCAGAGCCAGCAAGACGCGCAAGCGCGGTACCGGGCGGGGATGGCGGTGGAAGCCGATGAACTGAGCGCGGACGTCTACGCCAACCGGGCGCGGCAGGCGCGGGCGGAGGCGGCGGGAGCGCTGGCGATGGCGCGGGCGCGGCTGAACCAGAGGCTGGGCCGCCCGCTGGCGGCGCCGCTGGCGCTGGCGGCGGCGGCGGCGAGCAACGGCACGGCGCCGTTGCCGGCGACGCTGGCGGCGTGGCAGGCGGTGGCGCGGCGGCGGCGGCCGGATTTGGCGCGGGCGCGGGCCCAGACCGCGGCGGCGCGGGCGAAGGAAGGCGAGGCGCGGGCGGCGTGGTGGCCGCAGGCGAGCGCGTTCGCGTCAGTGGAACGCGATCAATCCGGCTTCACCGGGGCCGGCGGCAGCGACTGGATGGCGGGGGTGCAGGTGCGGTGGAGCGTCTTCGGCGGCGGGGCGCGGCGGGCGGCGCAGGCGCAGGCGCGGGCGGGAACGGCAGCGGCGCAAGCCCAGGCGTCGAGCCTGAGCCGCGCGGCGGCGGTGGAGGTGCAAGCGGCGTGGTACCGGTGGCAAACCGCGCGGCGGCTGCGGGCGCTGAGCCGGGAGAATGCGCGGCGGGCGGCGGCGGCGCTGGCGATGCTGCGGCGGCGCTACCGCGCCGGGCTGACGACGCTGCGGACGGTGCTGGACGCGGAGACGGACTGGACGCGGGCGCGGGCGGAAGAGGCGCAGGCGGAGTACGGCTGGCAGATGAGCCGCGCGGAGGCGCTGGCGAGCCTGGGCGAGCTGAATTATGCGCACGCGGCGGCGCTGGCGGTGCGCGCGGCCGGCGGTGGCATGGCGGCGGGCGGAGCGGCGGATGACCCGGCGACAAGTGGTCCGGCGGCGTGGACGGTGGAGCGATGAGCGAGACACGGGAGATGGGCATGAGCAAGGGCAACGCAAAGAAACGGTGGATGACGGGCGCGGCGCTGGCGGTGGTGGCGCTGGCGGGAGCGGCGCTGGTGGCGCGCGGGCGGACGGCGCCGCGGGCGGAAGGCGCGATCGGCCTGCCGCTGCCGGCGGGCACGCCGGTGGTCGCGGCGCAGTGGACGCGGCGGGCGGCGTATTGGCGGGCGCCGGGCGAGGTGCGGGCGCGGCAGCAGGCGGTGGTGGCGGCGCGGGTGAGCGGCTATATCACGGCGATGCGGGCGCATCTGGGCGACCGGGTGCGGGCAGGCCAAGTGCTGGCGGTGCTGGCGACGCCGCAGGCCGGGCAGCAGGTGCGGGCGGCGGCGGCGGCGGTGGCGGCGGCCCAGGCGCAGCGGGCGGCGGCGGAGCGGCAACTGGCGGCGGCGCGGGCGCAGGCGGCGCTGGCGGCGAGCACCTACCGGCGCTATGCGCAACTGCGGGCCGAACAGGCGGTCAGCCCCTATGAGATGGAGCAGGTGGCGACGGCGCGGCAATCGCGGCAGGCGCTAGCGGCGGCGGCGCGGGCGCAGCTGCAAGCGGCGGCGGCGCAGTTGGGCCGGGCGCGGGCGGGGCTGGCGCAGAGCGAGATCGCGGCGGGTTATGGGCGGGTGCGGGCGCCGTTCGCGGGACGGATTACGGCGCGGCCGGCGGCGGTGGGCGATTTGGCCATGCCCGGCCAGCCGCTATATAAGGTGGCCGGGGCGGTGGGCAGCAAGCTGCGGGTCAGCGTCCCGGACCGGGAACTGCGGTGGATTCACCTGGGTGAACGGGTGCGGGTGACCGGCGGCGGCGCGGGTGACGGGGCCTCAGCCGGCCGCTGGGCGACGGTGCGCCGCATGGCGCCGGCCAGCGACGCGGCGACGCATATGGCGGTGGTTGAGCTGCGGCTGCCGGCGGGCGGGGGATGGCGGCCGGGAGCCTTCGCGACGGCGGCGTTTCCCCTGGCGGCGACGCGGCAACTGTGGCTGCCCAGCGGCGCGGTGCTGCGGGCCGGCGGGCTGAGCGAAGTGTACGTGGTCAACCGCCAGCGCAGGGCGGAACTGCGCTGGGTGCGGACCGGAGGCGAAGCCGGCGGCCAGGTGGAGATTCTGGCGGGGCTAACAGGGAACGAAACCGTGGTGGCGGCGCCGCGGGAACTGGCGGCGGGCGGCGCGGGCGAGGCCGCGTTGGCGGCGGGCGGCGCGGCGCCGGAAGGGGCGAACGGGCATGAGTGATCACGAGCGGGACCATTTGCAAGCCGGAGGCGGGCAAGACGGGACATTGACCGGGGCTCCGGGCGGGGCGCCGGGCGGAGACGAAGGGCAGCGCGCTGCCGGGGACACGGTGCGCGCGCCCGGCCTGGGCAGCGGGGCGGAGCGGCGCGTCGCGGCGGCGATGCGCGCCGGCGACGAGGAAGCGGCGATCGCGGCAATGCACGGCGGCAAGCACGGGCCGGCGGGGCGGGTGGCGCGCTTCTTCGTGGATTCCAAGCTGACGCCGCTGCTGATGATGGCGGCGGTATTGCTGGGCCTGCTCGCCATTTGGACGATGCCGCGGGAAGAAGAACCGCAGATCCGGGTGCCGTTCGTGGACGTGATGACGCCGCTGCCGGGCGCCACCAGCGCGGTGGTGGAACGGCGGGTGACGGCGCCGATCGAGCAGATGATGCGGGACATTCCCGGCGTGGACCATATCTATTCCACCTCGATGCCGGGCGAGAGCCTGGTGACGGTGCGCTTCAAGGTGGGACTGCCGGTGCAGCCCAGCCTGACGGAGGTCTACACCAAGCTTTACGCGAATCGCGGGGATCTACCGGCGGGCAGCGGGCCGCCGCTGGTCAAGCTGCGGTCCATCTACGACGTGCCGGTGCTGGCGCTGACGCTGTCAGGGCCGGCATATAACGACGCGCAACTGCGGGAGCTGGCGGTCGAACTGCGGCGCGTGCTGAAGCGCGTGCCGGACGTGTCGCAGGTGACGATCACCGGCGGCGCGCGGCGGGAGTTTCGCGTGGTGCTGGACAACAGCCGGATGGCGGCGTACGGCATCGCGCCGGGCGAGCTGGCGGCGCGCATCGCGGCGGCCAGCGGGCGGACGCCGGCGGGACAACTGGTCGGCGGCGGCCGGGCGACGGCGGTCTACGCGGGGCGCTGGATCCGCTCGGCGCGGGAGCTGGGCCAGGTGGTGGTGGCGGTGCGGCAGGGCATGCCGGTGCTGCTCAGCCAAGTGGCGCGGATCGAAGACGGGCCGGGCGAACCGCGCGATTACGCCGGCATTCTGTATGGGCCGGGGCAGCGCGACGTGGCGGCGGCGGCGCGCGGGCGGGCGCGGGCGGCGGTGACGCTGGCGGTGGCCAAGCGCCAGGGGGCGAACGCGATCACCGTGGTGGACGCGGCGCTGGCGCGGCTGCGGGCGGAGCGGGGGCGGCTGATTCCGGCGGGCGTGCGGGTGACGGTAACGCGCGATTACGCGCGCTCGGCGGAGGCGCGGTCCAACGAACTGCTGGAGCACATGGCGCTGGCGACGCTGTCGGTGATCCTGCTGGTGGCGCTGTTTCTCGGCTGGCGGGAGGCCGGCGTGGTGGGCGTGGCGATCCCGGTCACGCTGCTGGGCACGATGTTCCTGTTCGCCCTCTACGGCTACACGCTGAACCGGATCACCCTGTTCGCGCTGATATTTTCCATCGGCATCTTGGTGGATGACGCCATCGTGGTGGTGGAGAACATCGTGCGCCATTACCGGCTGTTTCCCAACCGCGGGCGGCCGGCGGCGCGGGTGCTGATCGAGGCGGTGGCGGAGGTGGGCAACCCGACGATTTTAGCCACCTTCGCGGTGATCGCGGCGCTGCTGCCGATGGCCTTCGTGGGCGGGCTGATGGGACCGTACATGCGGCCGATTCCGCTGGGGGCGTCGGCGGCGATGCTGCTGTCGCTGGCCATCGCCTTCGTGGGCACGCCGTGGGCGGCGATGCGGCTGCTGCACAAGCCGGGGCACCGGCAGCATGCGGCGGCGGCGGCGCGGGAGTCGCGCCTCGGCGCGGCCTACCGGCGGGGAATGGCGTGGCTGCTCACCGGACGGCGGCGGCGCTGGGGCTTGGTCGCGGGGCTGGCGGCGCTGCTGCTGGCGGCGCTGTCGCTGCTGTATTTCAAGCTGGTCATCGTCAAGATGCTGCCCTACGACAACAAGACCGAGCTGGAGGTGGTGCTGCACATGCCGGAGACGACGCCGCTGGAGACGACCGAGGCGGTGGCGCAGCGGCTGGCGAATTACCTGGCGCGGCAGCCGCAGGTGAAGAACGTGGAGTATTACGCCGGCGCGGCGGGGCCGTACAGCTTCAACGGCCTGGTGCGGCATTATTTTCTGCGCGACCAGCCGAACCAAGGCGACGTGCAGGTCAACCTGGTGAGCACGGGGCGGCGAAACGAAGAGAGCCACGCGCTGGCGCTGCGCTGGCGGCCGCGGCTGGCGGCGATCGCGCAGGCGGCGGGGGGCCGGATCACGGTGGCGGAGCCGCCGCCGGGACCGCCGGTGCTGCAAACGCTGGTGGCGGAGGTCTACGGGCCAACGGCGGCGGCGCGGCGGGCGGCGGCGCGCCAGGTGCGACAGGTGATGCAAACCACGCCGGGCGTGGTGGACGTCAACTGGAGCCAGCCGCGGGGCGAGGTCTACGACCTGATTCCGCGGGCGCGGAAGGCGGCGCTGAGCGGCGTTTCCCTGCCGGATCTGCGCGCCAGCATCGCGCTGGCCGAGGGCGGGATGGAGGCGGGCTGGGCGCATACGCGCCGGGACCGGGAACGGATTCCGATCTGGCTGCAATGGCCGGCGGCGGAACGGCAGGGGCCGCAGGCGCTGCGCATGCTGCCGGTGCCGGCGGCGAACGGATCGGGCGGCGGGAATTTGGTCCCGCTCGGCGAACTGACCCGCCTGGTGCGGCGGCCGATCGGCCAGCCGATCTTCCACCAGGATCTGCGCCCGGTGGATTACGTGATGGGCGACGTGGCGGGCGGGACGGAAAGCCCGGGCTACGCCATTTTCCAAATGGACCGGCGGCTGGAAAACCTGCGCACCGCGCTGGGACCGCGGCTGCGCGTGCGGTTGATCTCCGCTCCGTCCAACCTGCGCCGGGACGCGGTGCGATGGGGCGGGGAATGGCATACCACGGTGCATGTGTTCCGCGACCTGGGCATCGCCTTCGCGGCGGTTCTGCTGCTGATCTATGTCCTGGTCGTGGGCTGGTTCCGGGATTACGGCGTGCCGCTGGTGATTCTGTCGCTGGTGCCGCTGACGCTGATCGGCATCTTGCCGGGCCACGCGCTGATGGGGGCGTTTTTCACCGCGACCTCGATGATCGGCTTCATCGCCGGGGCGGGCATCGTGGTGCGGAATTCCATCATCCTGGTGGACTTCATCGAGCTGCGGCGGGCGCAGGGCATGGGGCTGAAGGAGGCGGCGATTGACGCCGGGGCAGTGCGCTTCCGGCCGATTCTACTGACCGCGGCGGCGGTGGTGGTGGGCGCGTCGGTGATCATCACCGACCCGATCTTCCAAGGATTGGCGATCTCCTTGATGGCCGGCGAAATCGCCTCGACGCTCATCGCGCCGGTGGCGGTGCCGGTGCTGTATACGCTGTTGCGCGAGCGCCAGCAGCGGCGGGCGGAGCGCAAGCTGGCGCGGCCCGCGGCCGCGTAGGGCGCGGGGGGAGCCTGTGCGCGGGCCGCGGCAGCGCGCGGCGCGTCAATAGGCGAGATGAATGGTGTAATGAACCCCGGTGAAGCGGGGGCATCGCGCCTCCCAATGGAAGACATTGCCCTGAACCGAGCCGAGATAAACGCCGGCGCCGTCGCGGCGCTCTTCCGCCACGATGCGCACCGGCCCGGGACAGGTGATGGTGCCTTGGCGGGTGGAGCCGAGCGGGTCGGCGTGGACGTCCAAGTGAAAGCTCACGGCTCCTTGGCCGTCCACAAGGAAGGTGATGCAGTGGAAATCGCCTCCCAGTTGAACCATTTCCCGCTGTGTGATGCTGCCACGCCGGATGTCCGGTTTGGCCTCCTCAATTCATCCATAAAACCTCCTCATATGATCCTCAATTCCTCCCCAACCGCCCTAAAACGGTGCGGAACCGGAGTGGGTTGTGCGCACAATTAGGGGACCAATGGGAATGTTCCGTCTCCGCGGAAAAATCACCTTCGGGGAGTTCATCTTCGACGTGGACGGGCTGCGGTTGTTCCGGCACGGGGCCGTGCAGGCGCTGCAACCGAGCCCGGCGGCGATGCTGCGGGCGCTGCTGGCGCGGCCCGGGGAGGTGATCACCCGGGAGGAACTGAGCGCCGCGATGTGGCCCGGCGGGGAAATGCTGGACCATGGGCACGCCATCGAGAAGTGCGCGCACAAGCTGCGATCCGTGTTGGGGGACACCGGGCCGCAGCGGCGCTTCGTCCAGACGGTGGCGCGGCGCGGCTACTGCTTTACCGCGCCGGCCTATCACGTCACGGCGGCTCCGGCGGCGGCTCGGGCGTGGACGCGCCTGGCGGTGTTTGCGCCGCCCGCGGCGGGGGCGGCGGCGGAGATGGTGGCCGACGAGTTGGGGATGCGCCTGCCGACGGTGGGGGTGATGGCGCCGGAGGTGGCGCGGGGCGAGGGCGGACAGGCGTGGGCGGAGAGCCGAGCGCGGCGCGCTGATTACGTGCTGACGGGCCGCTGGCGGAGCGAGGGGGCCGGCGCGGATCCCGGCGCCGCGGGGTGGGAGGCGGCGCCCGCCGGCCTGCGGTTGTTCGCGGCGCGCGACGGGGCGCTGCTGTGGGAGCAGGGACCGCGCGGCGGGGGCGACTGGATGGCGGCAATGGGACGGGCGATGGAAGCGCCGGTGCGGCCGCCACTGGGGGCGTGCGCCGAGGTGAGCGCCGCGGCGCGGCCGGCGTATTTGCGCGCCCGGGAGTTATTGCGGCGGCGCAACGGACCCGACATGCGGCGGGCGCTGGAGGCGTTCGAGCGGGCGATCGCGGCGGATGCGCAGTGTGCTCCGGCCTATGCCGGCGCGGCCACCTGCCAATGGATCCTGGCCTATTGGGGTTTGGCCCCGGCGCGGGCGGCCATGCGCAAGGCGCGCCAAGCGGCGCAGCAGGCGCTGGAGCTGGCGCCGCGGCTGGCGGAACCGTATCTGGCGCTGGCGCAGGCGGACATGCTATTGACGGGGCAGTGGCCGGGGGCGAAGCGGTATTTCCGGGCAGCGCTGGCGCGAAATCCGAGCTACGCGCTGGCGCTCCATCACTACGGCCGCTGGCAGGTGGCGCGGGGCGAAACGAGGCGAGGGCTGGCGGCGAACGCGCGGTGCCTGGTTCTCGATCGCCGCTCGGCGCCGTTTGCCGGCGGGCGCATCTACCTGCTGATGTGCGCCGGCCGCATCGGGGAAGCGCTGGCGTTGGGGCAGCGGGCGACCGCGGCCTGCCCGCATCGGCTGGCGCCGCGGCTGCACTTCGGCGCGCTCTGCGGCTACTTGGGACGCGCCGAGGACGCCGTGGCGCAGCACGAACGGGCGGTGGAGATCGCGGATGGCATGGCCTACGCCAAGGCGGCGCTGGCGGAAAGCTATGCCCGCTCCGGACGGGGGCGGCAGGCGCGGGCGCTGCTGGCGGAATTGGAGGCGGCGCCGGCGGACACCTGCGCCAACGGCGCGGCGGTGGCGCTGGCGCACGCCGTGCTGGGCCAGCGGGAGCAGGCCCTGGCGGCGCTGGACCGCGCGATCGCCGCGCGGGATCCGGCGGCTGCCTTCCTCGCCGTGGATCCGCGCTTCCGTCTGCTGTCGGCGGCGCCAGGCTGGGCTCCGCTGGTGGAGCGGGTCAAGCAATGGATCGGCTTCGCCGGCGGCACGGCGCAGGCTCCCGACCACGAGCTGTAGGCCGCTGGCCGGGCACGGCGGCGGCGCCAGGGCGGCGGCCCGCGGTTCGCCCCCCGCCGCGCTGCTCGCGACGGGCTTCACGCGGGGGCCGCGCCTTTTGCTCGGGGAGCAAAGCAGGCGCGGCAAGGCCGCGAAATTCCCCCGCGCCGCAGGCGCGCTGGCAATCGCTGCGGCCCGCCCCCGGCCGGCGCGTAAGCGGGACGCCCCGCCGCAGGCGGGGCTGGGGCCCGCGCCAAGCAATGGCTAGGGCTGGCGCGCGCCGTCGGGACCGCCGACGGCGAAGACCTGGGGATGCCGCGCCGCCGGCGGGGGCAGCGGCGGAAACAGCGCGTGCGGCTCGGTCTGGTACCAGTAGGCCACGCTGTAGAAATTGTCCGAGCGGGAGTTGGCGGAGCCGTGCTCGATGGTGACGCGCAGCGAGCGCTGGAAGCGGATCGGCGCGGGCAGGTGCCAGCGGTAGACGCACCAGCGGCCGCCGATTTTCTCCGCATCCACCACCAGCGGCGCTCCGTTGTAGGGATAGCTGAAGGAGCGGTCGCCGAAGTCCCAGGCGCCGTTGAAATAATCCTCCGAGCCGGTGCCGTTGATGGTGGGCAGCACCGCGCCGCGGGCGGCTTCGGCTTCATCAATGAAGATCATGTCGTCGCCCTCGCCCCACCAGCCGTTTTGGTTTTGCAGCACCGCCAAGCTGGTGCCGATGTATTGCCCGCGGCCGCGGGCGTCCAGGAATACATAGTTGCCGCGGCCGAAGCGGTTGTGCGGGTCCCGCGCGATGGGGCCGCCGTGGTCGTGCCAGTCGTTAGTCCAGCCGTGGCAGGGCGCGGCTTGGCGGTATTGGGCGTGGAAGTAGGCGGCGTCGGCGGGCAGCGGGCCGGTCAGCTCGAAATCAATGTTGGAGTAGAAGTTGGGGATCGGCCCGCCCTGGTTGCGCACGGCGATGCGGGCGTGGCGGCGGAAGGGCATGGGGAGATAGCAATTGAGCGCCCGCTCCGGCGCGACGGTCATGGGCAGCGCGGCGTAGGTGAAGTAGTGGCCCAGCCCGAGGCCGAAGAAATCGCCCAGCGGGACCTCGACCGAGGGCGTGGCCTCATGATCCCAGTGCATGGTGAGGACGATGTCCTTGAGGTGGTGCGGGCCGCCGTTGACGGTGAACCAAACGTGCCGCACCACGCCGGGACCGTCGCTGTCGAGCAGAACCTTTTCCCCACCGGCGGGAATGACGAAGAAATCGGCGTTGCCGCCGCTGCGGTCGTAGCTTGACGCCTTGCGGCTGCGGCCGGGGCGCAAAATGGCTGGGCCCAGATCGCCGACAGAGCCGGCCGGTGCGGGCTGGGCGGCGCCGGCGGGCGGCTGCGCGGCGGCGGAGCGGCTGAGCAGCGGCCAGCCAGCCGCTGCACCGGCCAGCAGGGCGAGCAGGCTGCGGCGCCGCGGGCCGGCGGCGGCCGGCGGGAGGCCGCAATCGGCGGCGAGCGGGGCGTTGGATGCGGCGGCGGTCGAAGCGGCGGATGCGGCGTTCGGTACGGGAGATTGGCTGGGTGCGGGAGCGGAATCGTCCATGGCGGGAGTGTAGCGCGGAACATTGCTTGGCGCGGGCCCCGCGTGCGGCGCGCCCAATCCTGGTCCCGCCGCCCGGAGGGCGACGCTACGCAGGGCGGAAGCCCTACCCCACGCCCGGCGGCGCGGGTGCTGCCGCTGGCCGCGGGGATGTGGGGTATGCCTCCGGCTTGCGTGCGGCCGCGCTGGGCGCGGCCGGAGCCTGAGGGCGCGGGCGGCCTCGCCCGCCTTGCGGCATAGGCCTCAGCCTATGTCCTGCGGCCCAGGCGGGCGCGGGGCGTTGGCCGGAGCGCCGCCGGCCGCGAGCGGAGTGACGGGATTAGGTCTTGCGCTCGTCCGCCGTGATGCGAAGGAGGGCGCCGGTGTAATCGCCCGCGCCATCCGCGGCGGTGGCAACCTCGGCGCCTACGCCGTGGTCCGGCCGCACCACCACCAGGCGAATGCGCACCCGGCCGGGCATTTCGGGGTAGCTGCCTTGGGCTTCGCCCAGCTCCAAGGTGCGCGCGGAGTCATTCCAATGCATGGCCACGACCCTGCGTTGGCCCTTTTCATAGTCATACGAATCGCCGGCGTCCGAGTACCAATCGAAGTCCGCGTCAGCGCCGGGGTAAACGCGAACCTCGAGTTCCGTTACCTGGCCGTCGGCATCCTGCACCACCGGCCCCAGGGGCACGATGGATCCGGCGCGCACATACAGCGGAATGCGGTCGAGCGGCGCGGGCGCCTGCACGGTCTGCTGTCCGGCCAGACGCTGGCCGCTCCAAAAATCGAACCACGCCGCGGCGGGCGGCAGGTAGACCGCGCGGCTCGCCGCCCCGGGCTCGGTGACAGGCGCCACCAGAAACGCGGGGCCAAACATGAATTGGTCGCCGATGGCGCGGACTCTTCGGTCCGCTGGCCAGTCCATGGGCAGCCCGCGCTGGAGCGTGTAATCGTCGTGGGTGACGCGCCAGGCGAGCGAATAAATATAGGGCAGCAGGCGATAGCGGAACCGGTCGTAGAAAATCAGCGTCGGGGTTTGCGGCCCGTAGCGGAACAGGCTGTTGACGTTGTTGACGCGATGGCCGTGGGTGCGCAGGATGGGGCAGAAGACGCCGTATTGAAACCAGCGCACGTAGAGTTCCTGGTAGGCCGGATCGCGCGTATCGCGTGCGTACGGCCATCCGTAACCGGCGATGTCCGTGGTCCAGTAGGGCAGCCCCGACATTTGATAGTTGAGGCCCGCCGCGATCTGCCGGCGGAAGGTCATCCAGTTGCCGATCACGTCTCCCGACCAGACCGCGGCCGCGTAACGCTGTAGGCCGAGGAAGCCGGAGCGGGTCAGGATGAAGACCCGCTTTCGGTCCGTGGTCCGGCGCCAATGGTCGTGCACGCCCCCGGCGTGCATCAGCGGATAAATGTTGGTGTAGCGCGCGCCGTTGCCGATGGAGAGATGCAGCGAGTCCAGCGCGGCGTCGCTTTGCCCGTTCCAGATCTCCGGCTCGCTGCTGTCGAGCCAAAACGCATCCCAGCCCTCGGCGAACTTGACGCCCACCAGGCGCCGCCAATAGTAATCGCGGGCGGCGGGGTTGGTGGCGTCATAGACGTCCGCGCCCGGAATGATCCAGCCGCGCCGCTTCATTTCCCGGTAATTGCGCGAGCGCAGGTCGAACTTCGCCCAGACCGAGATCATGGCGTGGACGTGCTCCGCGTGCAGGCGGCGCAGCGCCGCGGGCACGTCGGGCCAGGGCTTCAGGTAGGCGGCGGAGTATTCGGGATCGCCCTGGCGCTTCCACCAGAACCAGTCCTGCACGATCAGGTCGAGCGGCGCTTGGTGGTCGCGATATCGCGCGGCGACATCCAGCAGCTGCTTGGCCGAGGTGTAGCGGTCCTTGGATTGGACAAAGCCGTAGGCCCAGCGTCCGAACAGCGGCGCGTGCCCGGTCATAGTGCGGTAGATCTGGATGATGCGGTCCATGGACGGACCGTAGAGGACGTAATAGTCAATCGCGTCGGCGGCTTCGGCGCTGAGCTTGAGCTCGGTGGGAAAGCGGTTGTCGAAATACGATTTCGCCGCCGTGTTCCACAGCAGGCCGTAGCCGAGCGTGGAGACCAGCAGCGGAATCGCGATGTTGGTGTTCACCTGCGCCAGCTCGATCACGGCGCCGCGGTAGTCGAAGACGCCGCTTTGGTGCTGGCCCAGCCCGTAAAAGCCCTCCAGCGCATTCGGAAAAAATCGCGTATCCACGCGGTACAGCGATTCTCCGTTGACCTCCACGGGCACATAGCGGCGGGGAACGCGCGGCGACTCCTGCAACAGCGGCTTGCCATTCGGATCCAGGAAGCGCAGCAGCCCCATGCGCAGATCAATTTCCACGGACATCTTCGTGGTGCGCAGGGTCGCGCGCTCGGCGGTCCGCGTAACCTCGGGCGCCTGCGGCGTGCAGGGCGCGATCATCCACGGCGTTTCCGGCGACGCTCCGGCGGGATCTCCCGGTCCCGCCACGACGTGAATCACATCCGGAGCGCAAACCGTGATGCGCACCGTTTCGGTTCCGTTCCGCATCACAATGCCCGCCGGCGTCTCCTCCAGCGTGATGGCAGCCGCCCCGGGAGGCCCCGGCGGCGGATCGGCCTCCAGTGCCCCTGGCGGCGCGGCCGATGCGGCCGCCGCCAGCGCGGAGCCGATCAGAAATCGGCGGCGATCGAATATCCGAGTCATGGTCTCCTCCGGTCTTTCTCCGCCAGCCGCGTTGCGCGCGTCGTGTTTCGCGCAGAGAGGCTCGCGCCGAACAACTCGCGCGGTCTGCCGGCGCAGGTTGTGCGGGCAACAGACTGAACGGTCAGCGGGTCGTACGGCTAAAGGCTAGCAGAGACTCGGGAGATTGAGTCTTCTCCGGGCGGCGGAAACGGCGACCGCGATGGCGGTCCGCAGGCCCCGATGCGCCGCCGGCCCTGGGGGCGCGGGCCGGCCCGCAACCGGGGAGCTTACGCGTGCGTCCGCGCGTGAGGGGGACGCCGGCGCGGAAATGCTACCGGTCCTGACGACCGCGCCGTTGGGCGCGTGGGCGCTACGCCCGGGCATTGTCATGAGCCCAGGATGGTGCTGGAGGGGGGAATCGAACCCCCATGGAGCTAAGCTCCGGCAGATTTTGAGTCTGCTGCGTCTGCCAGTTCCGCCACTCCAGCCACGGGACTCTAGTAGATTAGCGCACTCGCGGTTGGCCTGGGGCAGCCTGCCGCGGCCCGCGCCAGGCAACCGCGAGAATAGGATCCTGGCCCCGCCGGCGCCGGCAGGCGTCCGCTTGGCATCGCCGCCGTCCGGCATCACGCCGGATCATGGCACGGCTTCCACCACCGGCGCCGCCGCCACGCTCGCGCCGGCCAACGTCACCTCGCTCGCGCTCCGCCAGATTCGGTCGTCCCTTCGGTATTCCGCCAGCAGGCTGAGCCCGCGCAGCGTCGCGAGGAGGCAAGCAACCGCCCCGAGCATCGTGGTCGCCAGGCCAACATGGAATCCGTAGTTCGTGGTCCCTGGCCCCTGCCGGATGACCGCAATGCCGGCGCCGACCAGGCCCGCGCCCGTGGCCCACACCAGGGAGGCAAGCATAATGCTGCCTGCCCGCAGGCGCCTGCGGTCGAGCAGCACATACGCGCCAAACGCGCCCCACGCCCACACCCACCAGGAGAGCACCCGAGCCAGCGACAGCTCCATGGCGTAGCGGGCAAATTCCGCGAACGGCGCAAAGATGGCGCGCGCCATCGAAGGCGCGCCCATATATCCCGCGACCACGGGAGTGAACGCCGCGCTGTCGTGGCGCCGCAGCTGGCGCAGGACGACACGCACCCTTTGGGAGCGCGACAGCGTGGCGGCTCCCGGCGCCCGGATGACGTTCCATGTTCTGGCCAGTCCCGTCCAGCCGTGGTAATCCGAGTCGGCCAGCAGAACCAGCCCGCGGGCGCGGCTCACCGCCAACACTCGCCGGGCCAGCCGCGGCGGCAGGCCGGGATGGCCCTCATTGGCGATTTCGAACCCGTCAACGCCGTCATCCGCCAGCCGCGTGATGTCGTTCGGTGTCAGGTTCGGCAGCGTCACGACGAAGACCGCCCCGCCCGCGGCATGAATCGCTTGCGCAAACGAGGCCGTGTGGCGCACCGCGCCGCCAATGCGCATGGCGGTGTTCGGGCAAAGGCCCACGCAGACCGCCCGCCGGCCGGTATGGTCCTCGACCCCGGACATCAGGGCCGGCATCGCCGCCAGAGCCGAAGGGGATAGCCACGTGATCTCGTGATCCGACAGGTGGTCATGCTCGGTAACGGCCTCCATGGTATATCCGGAGGATTGGTGCCAAAGCACATTGGTCCGCAGCGAGGCCAGCCCGTCATGGGACAGGACGGTGTGGCTGTGCAGGTCGGCGATGATCCGGTTGGGATTGCGAACGACCAGCCGCCAGCCCGGCACGCGGGCGATGGCGAAAAACATGACGAGCAGCGCGACCGTCGCGATCGTCACCAGGGCGTTTCGCAGCGCCCGGAAGACCGCCGCCGCGCCCCGTCTGCCGCTCCCCGCGCGCCGCGCGGCCAACAGCCCCAGAACGGCCGCCACCAACACCGTCCACGCCAGCAGGGAATCGGTGGCCACCCAGAAGTCCGGGGCCCCGGCGATGATCTTCAGGGGAGCAAACAGAGGTTCGATCAGGGCTGTCCAGGAATGCTGCTCGAGCCGCATGCCCGCCAGCCGCGCGTATGTCCGGGCGTCGAACGGGCCCTGGGGGGCGTAGGGAACACAGGCCAGGATGGTCAGCGCCATCAGCCCGAACGTCAGAATGCCGGCCGCCCGGCGGCGTTCTTTGTCCGTCGCGCGCCCACGGCGGGTCCCAGCTTCGACCGGGCGAGGCGAATCCCGCACTATTCCCACTCGGGAACCGTCCTGAACAGGCGTTCCCGTTTTGGGCGGCTTGGCATCGGCTCAGGATACACCCGCTCGCAGGGAGCCACGGAGCGACGGACATGGCCGGATGGCCAGTGCCTCCGGTACCGTCGGCGTCATCAGCGTCGGGCTCGTGTCCCTCGCGGGTGTCGCGCCCGCGCCCGTCAATGCGCGGACCGGGGGGCGTGGCGGGCGTTGTTGTATCCTGAGCGGTGTTATCGCCGCCCGGGGCGGGGTGGTTGGTTCGCCGCCGCCCGGCGGCGTTTGCGCTTATGCCCACCACGAACACCAGCAGTTCCCCCGCCTCCGCGCCGGTCATCGGCATCGGCCTCATTGGTTCCCAATTCATCGCCCGCGCGCACGCCGAGGCGGTGCGGCGCTTCGTGACCGGCGCCGAATTGCGCGCCGTCGCCTCGCCCACCGCCGGCCATGCCGAGGCGCTGGCGCGGGAGTTCGCCATTCCCCACGCCTTCACCGACACGCGCGCGCTGCTGGACCGCCAGGATATTGATCTGGTGCTGATCGGCGTGCCCAACGACCTACACGCGCGGGTGGTCATCGCGGCGGCGCAAGCCGGCAAGCACGTGGCCATGGAAAAGCCGCTGTGCATGACGCTGGCCGAAGCCGACCAGATGATCGCCGCCTGCGCCGCCGCCAAGCGGCATTTGTTCTACGCCGAGGAACTGGTCTTCGCGCCGAAATACGTGCGCATCAAGCAACTGATCGAGGAAGGCGCGCTGGGCCGCCCGTATCTGGTCAAGCAGTTGGAGAAGCATTCCGGCCCGCATTCGCCCTGGTTCTGGGACGTGGACCGCTCCGGCGGCGGCGTGCTGTTCGACATGGGCTGCCACGGCATCGAGTTCGCGCGCTGGATCTACGACAAGCCGAAGATTCGCGCCGTCACCGCGCACTGCGCCACCGTTGCCCACGCCGGGCGCACTCGCGCCGAGGACGACGGGCTGCTGGTGCTGGAGTTTGAGGGCGGCGGGCGCGCGCTGATCGAGGATAGCTGGGCGTTTTTCGGCGGCATTGACGACCGCGCCGAGGTCTACGGCACCGAAGGTTCGGTGTTCTGCGACCTGGTGCACGGCAACGCCATGAAGACCTGGAGCAACCCCGGCTATGGCTACGCCATGGAGAAGGCCGCCAGCACGCGCGGCTACTCCTTCACCGTCTTCGAGGAAGGCTGGAACTACGGCTTCCCGCAGGAAATCCAGCACATGGTGGACTGCCTGCGCTTTGGCCAGGAGCCGCGCGAGACCGGCGCCGACGGCCGCGAGGTGTTGCGCATTTTGTTCGCCGCCTATGAATCCGCCGCCCAGGGGCGGACGATTTTGATGGACGGCTACCAGCCGGCGTATCCCTCCCGTCCCATCGAAGCCTGGCTGCGCCGGCCGGGCGCGGCCGCGGCCGGGAAATAGGCGGTTCGCGGTTCGCGGCGCCGCCCGGTCCCGGATCGGCGCGGCGGGGCCGTGCCGTTTGCCCCGGGGGCAATGCGGGCGGGGAGGGGGCCGGTAAGTGCTCTGCTCTGCCATGGCGTGCAGTCGGAGGCTTCGGCTCGCCCAGGCCAGGGAACTGCCGCGGCACCGGTCCAGCCGTGGGCGCGCGGGGCGGACGCCGCTCCGCGCAAAGCGGCGGTCGCGCGGCCCAGCGACCGTCAATCACCTTGCCGCGCGCATACCGGCTTCTGGAGCGGTCGCACCGCGGCATCCTGTTTCGACGCTGCGGCATCTTACTTCCGGGGGCCGCGGCTTTTGCCCGGGAGCGAGGCGGGCGCGGAGAGCCACCCCGGCCCGAGCGGAGCTGGGGTCCGCGCCTGTCAATCGCCGCCGGGGCCGGGCCGCCGGCCGCTATGTGGTCCGCTGGAGAGTTCGCGGCCCGGCTCTGCGCCGGATTCCGGGGCGCCGTGGGAGAGGAGCCATGCTCTATTGGGCGGTTGTGTTCTTGATCATCGCCATCATCGCGGCGCTGTTCGGCTTCGGCCTGATCACCGCCGCGGCGGTCGGCATCGCCAAGATTCTTTTCGTCATTTTTCTGATCCTCTTCGTGCTCTCGCTGCTCGCCGGCCGCCGGCGCGGGCGGGGTTGACCTTCTGCGGGCCAGGCGTTCATGCCTCGGCGCCGCTCGCGGGTCCGCACCTTTGGCCCGGGGGGTAACGCAGGCGCGGGAAAATCGCGAAATTCCCCTTGCGCCTACGCCACACGAGAAGTTCCCGCCGCACGGCGACTTCAGTTCACGGTGAGCTTGAGGGTGGTGGAGTGGGAGACGCTGCCGGCCGAACCTTTGACGGTCAGCGTATAGCTGCCCGACGGTGTACCGGGGCTGCTCTTGGCGCCCCCGCCGCCTCCGCCGCTCCCTCCCCCGCCACAAGCGGCGAGGGCAACCGCGGCCAGCAGCAGCGCCGCAAGGCGCGCGCGGCGCGGCAACGACCGCTGGCGCGCCTCTCGACGCCGCGTCGCCGTGGCCAGCAGGAGCGCCAGCGCCGCCGCCAGGAGTTCCCAATCAAAGGGAAGCGCGGGCGGGCGTGAGGCCGGTGGCGCCGGCGCCAGTAGAGATGCGGCTGTGGTGGTTACTGTGACGGTCACCGCGGATGGGCCGGACCCGTTGGGGGTCACCGAGGTGGGAGACACGGCGCAGGCGGCCAGCGCCGGCGCGCCGGTGCAGGTAAGAGCGACGGCCTGGTTGAATCCGCCCAACGCCGCCACGCCCAGGGAATACGTTGCGGTCCCGCCCGGGCTGACCGTGGCGCTGGTCGCCGCGCCCGACGCCGGGCCGATGGTGAAATCCGGCGCCGCGCCGCTCAACGTTGCGCTTTGCGGGCTTCCGCCGGCGTTGTCGGCGAAGTCAACGACGGCGCTGAAATCTCCGCCCGTGGGGGGATCAAATGTGACCGATACCGCGCAGCTACCACCGGGGGCCACGGTCTGCCCACTGCACCCGTCGGAGGCCAGGGCGAAATCGGCGGCGTTGGCGCCGCTCAGGGTGACGGCGCCGGAAGCGAAGGTCAGAGGCGCGGAGCCGTCATTGGTGACGGTGAGGGTTTGTGCGGTGCTGGTGCTTCCGACGGCTTGGGAGGGAAACGACAGCGCGGTGCTGGAGAGCTTGACCGCGGGCGCGCCCGCGCCGGTCCCCGACAACACTAGCGCCTGCGGCGCCAGGGAAGCGCTGTCACTGAAGGTCAGCGTGCCGGTCACGGCGCCCGATGCCGTGGGGGCGAACGTCACTTGGATTTGGCAACTGCCAGCTACCGGCAACTGGGCGGGACAATTGTTGCTCTGTGCGAAGCCGCCGCTCGCGGCGATGGCGCTGATCGCCATGGGCGCTGAACCGGGGTTGCTGAGCGCGACGGTTTGCGCCGCGCTGGTTGCACCGATGGCCTCGCTGCCAAAGTTGACGGCGCGGGGTGCGAAGGCGGCGACTGGCGAATTCAGAAAGACCGAAACCGTGGCGCTGCTGAAATTGGCGAATGCCGCATCCAGCCCTCCGTCGCCGGAGAAGTCCGCGGCCGCCATGAACTGCTCGCCGCCGGAAATGCTGCCCGCGTCGAATTCATAGGCGCAACAGAATGTCCCATCGCCATTGCCCAAGAGCACCGTCATGACGTCGGAGCTTTGGCTGACCAGGGCGAGGTCCGGCTTGCCGTCGCCATTGAAGTCGCCCACCACGGCCGACTGCGCGTCGAGAATGGAGGGCAGCTGCAGACCCGCGGCATTGGTGAACGTGCCATCGCCCTGGCCCAACGCGACATTCACGATATTGGTCTGGGTGGACTTGACAACGTCGAGCTTGCCGTCCCCATTGACGTCGGCCAAGGCGAGCAGGTCGTCGCCCGGATCCGGGGCGTACAGTGAGGGGATCAATGCCGGCGCCTGAAACGTGTCACCGCCATTGCCCAGCAGAATGGCGACGCCGTTGTCGGTGGCCACCGCCAAGTCGGCGTTGCCGTCGCCATTGAAATCCCCTGCTAGCACGGTATGGTACGGCGGGCTGTTGGCCATGGGGCCGGCGATGGCCTGGGTCGGCGCGCCAAACGTGCCGTCGCCATTGCCGGGAAAAATTGAGACGTCGCTCGATCCCTGCGTGGTCGCGGCCAAGCCCGGGATGCCGTTGCCGTTGAAGTCGGCCGTTGCGAGCGACTCAATGCCAGCGGGGACAATCTGATTGGCGGTATTGCGGAATGTCCCGTCGCCGTTGCCAAGCAGCGTGGCCAATTCCGGTTCGGTCGCGCCCGCCGCATTTTGTTCTTCATCCGCCACAACCAAGTCGGGCACGCCGTCCTGGTTGAAGTCGCCGGCGGCCATCGCGTTGACAAGGCCAACATTGCCGCTCGGGCCGAAGGCGGAATCCAGATGCGCCTGAAACGTTCCATCGGCGTTGCTCAGCAGCGTGGAGATGCCTCCGGAGGCGGTGTCGCTGGCGCTAGCGATGTCCGGGCGGCCGTCGCCGTTGAAGTCCGCGGACACCAGCGACGCCGGAGAGGAAAGAACCGGATCGGTGGAGCGAACAGGGAACGAGCCGTCGCCGCGATTGATGAGCACGGAGAGCAAGTAGAACGGGGAATACCCGCCCACAACGGCCAAATCCGGCCGGCCGTCGCCGTTCGCGTCCAGCGCGCGGATGGCCGTCGGCTCCAGCCCGCCGCTGTACACGCGCGGGGGATTTTGGAAAGTGCCGTCGCCGTTGCCGAGCAGAACGTCCACCTGATTCGCGTTCTGGTTGGTCAGCGCCAGGTCCAGTTTGCCGTCGCCGTTGAAATCGGCGACGCTGAGCTGCATGCCGTATACGTCCAATTGAGTGCTGGAATATAGGACCGGTGCGGCGAAGGCGCCATTGCCCTTGCCCAGCAGGGTTGAGACGCCTCCGGCCGAGCCGGACGATGCCGCGATCAAATCTAAATCGCCGTCGCCGTTGAGGTCGGCGGTTGCCAGCGCCGAGATCGTGCCGGAGACCGTATAACTGACCGGGGACTGGAAGCTGCCATCGCCGTTATTGATCAGCACGGAAATCGTGCTCTGTCCGCCGACGGCGATGTCCGGCCGGCCGTCGCCGTTGAAGTCCCCGAGAGCAAGGTATGGCGTGCCGGCGACCGGGTAGGTGACCGGCGCCTGGAAGGTGCCGTCGCCATTGCCCAGCAGCACGGCGATCGTGGCGCCGGGGCCGAAATCCTGCGTCGCTAGCACCAGGTCGAGTTTGCCGTCGCCGTTCAGGTCGGCCGCCGCCACCGCGGTGTACGTGCCGGCAACGCTGGGCGTCAGGGGGGTCGGTGCTTGGAAGGTCCCGTCGCCATTGCCTAGCAGGATGGAGGCATAGGGAGCGGAGTTCCCTCCAACGGCGACAATATCGAGCTTGCCATCGCCGTTGAAATCCCCCACAGCCAGGCTGGAGCCCGAAACCGCGTAATCCACCGGCGGAGCCAAGGTGCCATTAGGCCGGCCGAGATAAACGGCCAGCACCGGTGTGCCGTTAACCCCTGCGGCAGTGAGCCCCAAAATGGCGAGATCCGGAATACCGTCGTGGTTGAAGTCCGCGACCGCGACTGGAGGCGCGCCACTGGGCGGGGAGCCCCCGACTCCCGCCAGCTCCGGGGCGGCATAGCTAGCCGTGCCAAACAGATAAGTCTGCGCCCTCAGACGCGGCACGCCTAACGTGCAGACCATGCCAACAACCAACAGAATCCCGTATCTGGGCCGCCGGGAGATTATAACCACGACTGCCGATTCTCGTGCTTCGCGTGCCGGCTGTCAAGCGCAAGGCGGGTAGGGCGCCAGCGGCCAAACGGGTAGGCGTTCGTTGCGCGTCCTGTCGCGGGGCTGGGGCCCGCGACAATCATTGCTTTGCCGCACGAGCCGGCGTGGCGCGGTGGCGCACGCAGTTGCTGACGCCTCGCACCCGCCTCCCGGCGGGCCGCTTCGGGCGGCGCCAGGATTCAGCCCGCCTTGCGCCGCAGCCAC
>JAKAUF010000224.1 GCA_021827785.1 Acidobacteriota bacterium
CGGATTGGTGCTGGCGATGCGTATCGTTGGCCGGCAGCGATCCGGCGCGGAGATAGAAGTAGGCGCGGGCGAGACCTGGGATGGGTTCGTCGCCTGGTGCGTGCAGCAGGATTTGGCGGGGTTGGAATGCCTGAGCGGCATTCCGGGCTCAACCGGCGGCACGCCGATTCAAAACGTCGGCGCCTACGGTCAGGAGGTGGCGGAAACCATCACCGCCGTGCGCGCTTGGGACCGCCAAGCGAAAGAATTCGTCGAGCTGGGGCGGGGAGATTGCCGATTCGCCTATCGTTCCAGCCGCTTCAACGGCAGCGACGGAGGCCGGTATGTGGTCAGCAGCGTGCGCTTCGCCTTGCGGCCGGGCGGGGCGCCGGCGGTGCGCTATCCCGACCTGCAAAAGCGGTTGGGCGCGGCGCAGCCGTCGCTGGCGCAGGTGCGCGAGACCGTGCTTGCCGTCCGCCGCGGCAAAGGCATGGTCATTGAGCCGGGTAGAGCGCCATGGGGCAGCGCGGGATCGTATTTCAAGAATCCGGTGCTGACCGCCGAGCAGTATGAGGCCCTGGCGCATTTGGCCGAGCTTCCGCGCGGCGGCCATTTGCCGCTGTTCGCCGGTCCGGACGGCCAGACCAAGACCTCGGCCGCATGGCTGATCGAAAAGGCGGGCTTCGCCAAAGGCTTCCGCCCGCTCGTGAACGGGCAGCCCGGTTCAGCGGGGCTTTCGCCCCAGCACACCTTGGCGCTGGTCAACTACGGAGGCGCGCGCGCGGTCGACGTTTTAGCCCTGCAAGGAGAAATTCAGGCCGCCGTGGAGGCGAAGTTTGGCATTCGCTTGCATCCGGAGCCGATCTTTGTTGGCCCGCCGCCACGCGGCTAGGTTGGTCCGCCGCGGCGCGGCGGATTGGGCGTTGGCTAACGTTTCCCGCGAATTGGCAGCCGTGTTCCCGCGGCGCCGCGGCGTGATCGTGGTTAAATGAAGGGTACGCTGCTCGCTGCGCGCGGCGGCGCCGTTCTTTCATGCAGCTCTTCGGTTCGTTTGCGATCCTGCTGGCGCTGGTATTGGCCGGGTATGGAGTGCTGGCCGGCATTTTCGGCCTGGCGCGGCGCGATACCCGCCTGATCGCCAGCGCGCAGCGCGCCGCGATGGCGGTGTTCCCGGTGGTGACGGTGGCGGTGGTTTGCCTCGTCGGCCTGATCCTGCGCAACGACTTCACCGTCGCTTACGTCGCGGAGCATAGCAACCGGGCGCTGCCGTTCTATTACAAGATTGCGGTCCTCTGGTCCGGACAGGAAGGCTCGCTGTTGTTCTGGACCTGGCTGCTGTCGGGCTACGCCTTTATCGCGCTATTGGGCGCACGCCGCAAGGCGCGAGGGATAGCGCCAGCCACCGCGCCCGGGAATCTTGCGGCGGCTACGGCGGGCGCCGGAGCCGCGGCGCTGCCCGTCCCCGCCACCCGCGCCGCCACGGATGAGGAAGAAGCCCTCAGCCCGCGCTTGGCGCATCGCAACCTGATGCCCTTGGCCGCGGTCATTCTCGGCGCGATCGAATGCTTCTTCCTGCTGCTGAATAACTTCGCCGCCTCACCGTTCGTGACCTTGCCGGTCGCGACGCCCCCCGACGGCAACGGCCTGAACCCGCTGCTGCAATACGCGCAGATGGTGATCCACCCGCCGATGCTGTATTTGGGTTACGTGGGCTTTTCGGTGCCGTTCGCGTTCTGCCTGGCGGCGCTGATCAAGCGCTATCCGGGCGACCGCTGGATCCATGTCACCCGCCGCTGGACGATGGTGGCATGGCTGTTCCTGACCATCGGCATCGTGCTGGGGGGCAACTGGGCGTACCGCGTTCTCGGCTGGGGCGGCTATTGGGCCTGGGACCCGGTGGAAAACGCCGCATTTCTGCCCTGGCTGACGGCCACGGCGTTTTTGCATTCGGTGATGATGCAGGAAAAGCGCGGCATGCTGAAGGTGTGGAACGTGTGGCTGGTGTTCGCGACGTTCCTGCTGGCAGTGTTCGGCGACTTCATCACCCGCACCGGCCTGGTGGCGTCGGTGCACGCCTTCGCGCAAAGCAATATCGGGCCCTGGTTCGTGGTGTTCTTTATCGTTGCGCTCTTGGTTTGCGGCTGGGCCTACTTCCGCAACCGCGATTTCCTGAAGAGTGAAAACGCGCTGGAGAGCACGGTTTCCCGCGAGAGCGGATTTTTGTTCAACAACTTCATCCTGCTGGTGATCACCTTCGCCGTGCTGTGGGGGACGGTATTTCCGGTGGTTTCGGAATGGGTCGAAGGGCAGAAGATTGACGTCGGCCGGGTGTTTTTCGACCGCATCAACGTTCCGCTTTTCTTGTTTTTGCTGTTTTTGACCGGCGTGGGCCCGCTATTGGCGTGGCGGCGGACGTCGCTCAACAGCCTGAAGCGCAACTTCACGGCGCCGGCCGTGGTTGGCGTGCTGGTGGCGGTGGCGAGCCTGCTAGGCGGCGTGCGGGATCCCTATCCGATCGTTTGCTTCGGCTTGGCGGGATTCGTGCTGACCACGATCGCGATGGAGTTCACCCGCGGGGCGTCGGTCATCCGCCGGCGCGGCGGCGGCGGTGTTTTGGGCGGCTGGCCCGCGGCGCTGACGCAGCTAACCCTGCGCAACACCCGGCGCTACGGCGGTTACATCGTCCACGTCGGCATTATTTTGATCGCCATCGGCATCGCCGGTTCCGGACTCAACCAGCAGGCGCAAGGGGCGATGCCCTATCACGCGCAGATGCGGATCGGCCCGTACACGCTGGTTTCCGAGAACTACACGCAGAACGACAACGCCAACTACGCGTCCAATTCCCTGGAGGTGGCGGTCGAGCGCGGCGGGCAGTACGTGACGACCATGTATCCGGCGCGGCGGTTTTACAAGGCTTCGAATCAGGACCAGAGCATGGTCGCCATTCGCAGCACGCCGCTGGCGGATTTGTATTTGGTGTACGCGGGGAACGACCCCAACAGCGGCGATCCGATTTTGCACGCCTACTGGAACCCGCTGATGGTGTGGATTTGGATCGGCGCCATCGTGACGGCGCTGGGCACGCTGCTGGCCATGCTGCCGAACCGCCGGCCATCCGGCGGCGCGCCCGGCGGCATTGCTGCAAAGGCCGCCGCGGCGCCGGTCGAGGAGGTGCATGCATGAGAGGCAGGCGAGCGGCGGGGTGGGCGGCGGGGCTGGCCATTGTGCTAAGCGCGGCGACGCTGCGAGCGGAAACGGTGGCCCAGCGGTATCCGGCGCTGGCCAGCAAGCTGCAGTGCACCTGCGGCTGCGCGACGCCGATGCCGCAGGAGTGCGAGACCATGAAGTGCTCGACCCGCAAGGCCATTGACGCCGACATCGTGTGGGTGGAAACGGGCCCGATGCGGAACGATCGGATGGCGGTCAAGCTGCAATATTTTGAGCAGAAATACGGCTCTCGCATCTTGATGGCGCCGCCAACCAGCGGCTTTGGCATGGTGGTTTGGATCATGCCGTGGGTGGCGGCAGGGCTGGGCCTGTGGCTGGTGTTTTTCTCCATTCGGTACTGGCGCAAGCGCGCGCTGCCGGCGCCGGCGGCGACCTCGACCGGGGAGGCATCCGCAGCCGCCGCACCGCCGGCGGGCGATGAGGCGGCGCTGGAGCAGGTGCGGGCGGAGATGGACCGGGAGCTGCGCGGCTTCTAGCCGCACCGAACGTTTTTTATGGGAACAGGATTAGTCGCGGCGTTCGCCTGCGTCTTTTTGACGGCCATGGTCGCGTATTTCTTGCTCACCGGCGGCGAGGCGCAGCTGGAGGACTCGCCGCGGGAGGCGGAGCTGCGCGCCCTGCGGGAGCGCAAACGCACCATCTATGACAATTTGCGCGATCTGCATTTCGAGTTTCTGGCGGGCAAGCTGGGCGAGGAGGATTACCGCCGCGGACGCGGCGCATTGGAGCAGGAAGCGGCGCAGGTGACACGGAAAATGGAGGGGCGCGCATGAACCGGGCTTCCTGGCGCCGGTGGGGCTGGGTGGCGGTGCTGGCGGCAACGGCCTTGTGGCCCGCCGGTTTGGCCGCCCAGGCCACGTCCGCCGGTATCTCCGGCGTGGTAGTCAACGGCACCACGCATCGCGCGGCGGGCGGGGTGAAGGTCGCGCTGTTCGCCCAAGGGGCGCTGCAAGATTCCGTTCCGATCCAGACGGTCAAGGCGAACGCGGCGGGCCATTTCCGTTTGCCCGCGGGCAACGGCGCGATGGTGCTGCGCGCCACCTACCGCGGCGTGCAGTACTGGCAGCCGGCGCCGAACAACAACGGCAAGCCGGTACGGATCACCGTCTACGATTTGGCCCCGCCGAGCGCGAAGTTTCAGGTGCAGGCGCAGGTGGCGGTGGTGCAGCCGGAGAACAGCGAACTGGCCGTGGTGGATGAATACATTGTCCAAAATCCTCTCCACCGCACGCTGTACCGTCCGGGCGGCCTGTTTCGCTTCCGGGTGCCGCGCAATATTCAGCCGGACGGCGCCCACGTGATCGGACCCGATGGCGTCGGCTTGACGCTCAATGCGCAGCCAACGCCGAAGTATGCCGGGGAATACACCGTCGCCGCGCCGATCCGGCCGGGGGAGACGCGCATTCAAGTTTCCTACCGGATTCCCTATGCCACGCAGCAGGCGAACCTGACGGAACAAGCGGTCTATCCCACCGGGCACTTCATGGTTTATGTGCCGCAGGCGATGAAGTTCCAGGGCGCGAAATTCGTTCCCGTTACGACCACCGAGGGCTATAACGTCTACGGCGCGCTGGCCACCGCCGAGCCGCTGCTCTTCACGGTGAGCGGCAGCGCGCCGCTGCCGCAACAGGTGCAATCCGCGGCCGGCGCCGGCGGCCAAACGAGCGGCGCCGAGGGCGGCGATGGCAAGGCCGCGGCGGCCGCGGCGGCGACGTTGCCGGAGTCGGCGATGACCGGGATTGTCCCTCCCAAGACCTGGATGGAGAACAACCGCATGGGGGTGTTGATCGTCCTGGTCATCTTGGCGATCACATGCTTCGCGTATTTAGCCACCCGGGCACGGCCGGTGGCGGTGGCTGCCAACCCCGGGTTCGCGCCGCCCGCTCCCGTCTCCACGCCGGCCCAAGCCGCCGTTGCAGCCCCTGGCGCCGCGTCGCCCGCCGCACCAGCACCGGCGGCGGCGCCGCCCGCGGGCCTAGGGGCGGACTTGGCGCGGCTGAAAGACGAGCTGTTTCTGCTGGAGGTGCGGCGGCAGACCGGCGACATTGACGAGGCGGGCTACGGCCAGGCGCGGGCGGCATTGGAAGCGCGCTTGCGCGAATTGCGCCTGCGGTAAGCGCAGGGCTCCGCGGACGGGGGCGGAATCCCGGCCGGTGAGCGGCGCCTAAGCCAGCGCCGCTAGTGCTTGGCGAAGATCGGCGAGCAAGTCCGCCGGCGCCTCCAGACCCACGCTGAGACGGAGCAGGTTCTCGCCAATCCCAAGCCGCTGGCGCTGGCGCGGGGAGACCTCACG
>JAKAUF010000102.1 GCA_021827785.1 Acidobacteriota bacterium
GGAGCAAGGCATGGCGCTGCTGCTGATTAGCCATGAGCCCGCGGTGCTGGCGGCGGTGGTGGCCCGCACCGTGGCCCTGCCCGCGCCTTCCGCCGCCGCGGCGGGGGAGGTTCCTGCGACCAAGAGCCGAGAAGCGGCCGCTGCCGGGAGCGAGGGCGAAGGGGTCCCGCCGCGGCGGGATAAGGCGCCCGAGCGAAACCCCGCTCCTGGGTCCCCGGAACCGTCCGCGGTTGCGGGGTGGAACGAAGCCATGCGCCGGCTATCGCCCCGCCCGCTCTCGGGCCGCGAACAGTCGCCGGGCCCACCAACCAGAACGCCCGAGCGGGGCGAGAGCCAAGCAGGGCGAGGCGGGGGGAGCGAGGGCGAACGAGCGTACCCGGATGTACGTAAGGAGCCCGAGCGAAGCCCCAACGAAGCCATGCGCCGGCTATCGCCCCGCCCGCTCCTGAAGGCCGCGGGGCTGACCAAGACCTACACCCGCGCCGGCAGGCGCGTGCCGGCCCTGGAGGATGTGAACCTAACCCTGTCTCGCGGGGAGACGGTGGTGGTGATGGGGCCCTCGGGCGCGGGCAAAAGCACGCTCGCCCGCTGCCTGGCGGGGCTGGAGCCGGCGGACGGCGGAACCTTGTGGCGGGCGCCGGAAGTCGGTCCACTGGGCGTACAGATGATCTGGCAGGATCCCGCCAGTGCTCTGAATCCCCGGCTGCACGTGGGCGAGTTGGTCGCCGAGCCCTGGCGGATCGCGGGCGGCGTGCCGCGGCGGGAACGGGAGCGGCGCGCGGCGGAACTCCTGGAGCAGGTCAGCCTCCCCGGCGCCTGGCTGCGCCGCCGCCCCGCCGAATTGAGCGGCGGCGAGAAACGCCGCGTCGGCATCGCCCGCGCCTTGGCGCTGGCGCCGGCGGTGCTGATCCTTGACGAGGCTTTGGCCAGCGTCGAGCCGGAATTGCGGGAGGACCTGCTCGGCTTGCTGGCGGCCCTCCAGGCACGCCGCGGCTTGGCGTATGTGTTCATCACCCATGACGCGGAGTTGGCGCGGCGCGTCGGCGGCCGGCGCTTGCTCCTCGCCGCCGGGCGCATGGAGGCGGACGCGTGCCCAGCGTCGTAAGCTCGGCGCTGCGCCGCCTGCTGCACGGCGCGCTGGTGCTGGCCGCGGTGTCGGTGCTGGTCTTCCTGCTGATGCAGTTGGCGCCGGGCAGCTACTACGCGCGCATGCGGCTCAATCCGCAGTTGTCGCCCCGCACCGTGGCCGCCCTGGAGGCGGCCCAAGGCATGCGGGCGCCGCTGCCGGTACGGTATTGGCGCTGGCTGCGCTCCGTCGCGGCCGGCCGGTGGGGCTATTCCTTTGCCTACAACGCGCCGGTTTGGCCGCTGGTTCGGGCGCGCGTGGCCCATACGTTGTGGCTGACGCTGACCGCGCTGTTCCTCGCCTGGATGCTGGCGCTGCCGCTGGGCATGTGGGCCGCCTGGCGGCGCGGCCATTGGGACAGCCGCGCCATCGCCGGCGGGGCCAGCCTGCTGTTGGCGCTGCCGGACGTGGTGCTGGCGCTGGCGCTGTTGGCGCTGGCTCTCCGCACGGGATGGTTTCCCGTGGGCGGCATGCATACGCTCGGGTCCCGGCACTGGGACCGCTGGGCGCAAATGCGCGACTTCGCGTGGCATCTGTGCCTGCCGGTGACGGTGCTGGTGGCGGGCATGCTGCCGACCTTGGTGCGCCATGTGCGGGCGGCGATGGCCGAAGCGCTGGACGCGCCGTACATCGCCGCCGCCCGCGGCCACGGCATCGGCGAATGGCGGCTGGTGTTCGGGCAAGCGCTGCCGGTCGCCGCCAATCCCATGCTCTCGCTGTTGGGCTTGTCTTTCGGCGCCCTGCTCAGCGGCTCGCTGCTGGTGGAAGTCATACTCGGTTGGCCCGGCCTCGGTCCGCTGCTGTGGCGGGCCATCCTGGACCGCGACCCCTATGTCGTGGTCGCCGCGGTGATGCTGTCGGCGGCGCTGCTGGTGGGCGGCAATATGCTGGCGGATTTGGGGTTGGCCTGGACCGATCCCCGGCTCGCAACGCGCGGCGCAGCCGCGGCCAGCCGGAGCGCCACGCCGTGAATTCCGCCCCAGCCATGTCGCGGCGGGGCCGGCGCTGGCCGTTGGCGGCGCTCATCGCCTTCCATGTCTTGGTTCTCGGGGCGGGATTTTTCGCCCCCTATGCGCCGGCGCGCCAGTTCCGCCGGTTTCCCTTCGCGCCCCCCATGCGACTGCATTGGTGGGGCCCCCGCGGTCATTTTCATTGGCGGCCCTTCGTTTATCCCTGGCGGCCCTTGGCCGAGCGCTATGGTCCACCGCGGTATCGGCTGGACGCATCCCATCCCCTGCCGCTGCATTTTTTCCGCCATGGCCATTTGTTCGCCGTCCCCGGCCATGGGGTATTTCTGTTAGGCACCGACGCCTTGGGCCGCGATGAACTTTCGCGCCTGCTCTATGGCGGCCGACTGTCGCTGCTCGCCGGCTTGCTGGGCGCCGGCTTGGCGCTCAGCCTGGGACTGGTCTTGGGCGGCGCCGCCGGGTTCATGGGGGGCTGGACCGATGCGCTGGTGATGCGGGGCGCGGAACTGTTCCTGGCCCTGCCGTGGATTTATTTGCTCTTCGCCGCGCGCGCCTTCTTGCCCTTGTCGGTCAGCGGGGCGGCGGCGTTCCTGATGCTGGTGGCGATCCTGGGCCTAACCGGCTGGGGCCGGCCGGCGCGGCTGATTCGCGGCGTGGCGCTAGCCGCCCGCGAGCGCGACTACGTGCGCTCGGCCCGTGGCTTCGGCGGCTCCCGCTGGTATGTGCTGCGGCGCCACATTTGGCCGGAAACCTATTCGGTCGCCCTGACCCAGGCGGCGCTGCTGGCGCCGCAGTTCATTTTGGCCGAGGTGGCCCTGGGGTTTTTGGGGCTGGGCGCGGCACCCCCTACCGCCAGCTGGGGCGCCATGCTGGCGGGCCTGCTGAAGCTCTATGTGCTGGAATCCTACGCCTGGCTCTTTGCGCCGGCCGTGGCGTTGGTCGTGGTCGTTCTGCTCTACGATTGGCTGGCGACCAGCCTCGCCGCTTAGCGCCCCAGCGCCTTGCCCCAAAGATGGGCGACCATCTGCCGGTTCACCGCCGCGATCGAGTCGGTGAGCGGGATGTCCTTCGGGCAGGCCTTGACGCAGTTTTCCGCGTAGCCGCATTCTTGAATGCCGCCCGGGCCGGTCAGGGCGTCCAGGCGGGCGGCGCGGTGCATCTTGCCGGTAGGATGGAGGTTGAACAGCCGCACCTGGTTGATCACCGCCGCCCCCACGTAGTCGGTCCGGGTGTTGTATTGCGGGCAGACCTCCAGGCAGTTGCCGCAGGAAATGCACCGCGACAACGGATAGGCTTGCTCCTGGTCCTGCGGCGACTGCCGCGGCCCGGAGCCGAGCGCATAGGTCCCGTCAATCGGCACCCAGGCCTTGACGCGGCGCAGGTCGTTGAACAGCTTGGAGCGGTCCACCTGGAGGTCGCGAATCATCGGAAAGCGATGCAGCGGCTCCAAGCTGATCGGCTGTTCCAGCCGGTCCACCAGCGCGGTGCAGGCCTGCCGCGCCCGCCCGTTGATGACCATGGCGCAGGCGCCGCAGACCTCCTCCAGGCAGTTGGCCTCGTAGGCGATGGTGCTGGTGGGGCGCCCGTCGCGGGTCACCGGGTTTTCGGCGATGTCGCGCAGGGCGACGATCACGTTCATGTGCGGGCGGTAGGGAATCTCGAACTCTTCCCAAACCGGCGGCGCTTGCGGGCTGGCTTGGCGCTTGATGCGCAGGCGGACGGTGTTGGCGGGCATGATGGCGGCTAGTATTTGCGCGGGCGCGGCGGCAGCAGCGAAATGTCCACCGGCTGGTACCGCAGGCGCGGTTCATCGGCGTCGGGCGCGAAGCTGGCCAGCGTGGTCTTCAGCCAGTTGGCGTCGTCGCGCTCGGCGAACGCGGGTTTGTAATGGGCGCCGCGGCTTTCATCGCGGGCCAGGGCGCCAAGGCAGATGACGCGCGCCAGTTGCAGCATGTTGTAAAGCTGGCGGGTGAAGAAGAACGCCGGGTTGGCCCAGCGCGTCTTGTCCCGCAGCCCCAGCTTGCGGTACCGCTCCAGCAGCTCCTGCAACTTGGCGTCCGCGCGGCGCAGATTGTCGTTCACGCGGATGACCGTGCAGTGCTCGGTCATGGTGCGGCCCAGCTCCTTCCAGATCACGAACGGGTTCTCGCTGCCTTCCGAGGCGAAGAGCCGGGCGTTGATCTCCTCCTGGCGCAGCTTTTCCTGCTCGAACGGCCGCGGCGATCCCGCCGCCGTGCCGGCGCGGGCGTATTCCACCGCCGCCGGTCCGGAGATCGCGCCGCCGAAGATGCAGGAAACCAGGCTGTTGGCGCCCAGGCGGTTGGCGCCGTGATATTGGTATTCGCACTCGCCGCAGGCGAAAAGGCCGGGGATGTTGGTGGCTTGGTGTTCGTTGTCCACCCACAATCCGCCCATGGTGTAATGCATCGCCGGAAACACCTTCATCGGCACTTTGCGCGGATCGTCGCCGACGAACTTCTCGTAAATCTCGAGGATGCCGCCCAATTTTATGTCCAGTTCGTGGGCGGGGATATGGGTGAGGTCCAGATATACCGCCGGCTGCCCGTCCAGGCCCAGGCCCAGCTCGTAAACCACCTTGTGGATCGCCCGCGTCGCGACGTCGCGCGGCACCAGGTTGCCGTACTTGGGATACCACTCCTCGAGGAAGTACCACGGCTTGCCGTCCTTCGGCACCCAGACGCGGCCGCCTTCCCCGCGGGCGGACTCCGACATCAGCCGCAGCTTGTCCTCGCCGGGAATCGCCGTGGGATGCACCTGGATGAACTCGCCGTTGGCGTAGTCGGCGCCCTGCTGGTAAAGGGCGGATTGGGCGCTGCCGGTGCAGGCGATGGAGTTGGTGCTTTTCCCGAAGATGGCGCCGATGCCGCCGGTGGCGATGATGACGGCGTCTGCGGCGAAGGTCCGCACCTCCATCGAGCGCAGGTCCATGGCGCAGATTCCGCGGCACACGCCGTTGTCATCCAGCACCGCGGAAAGGAACTCCCAGTGCTCGAATTTCTCCACCTGCCCGGAGGCTTCATGCCGCCGCACCTGCTCGTCCAGCGCGTACAGTAGTTGCTGGCCGGTGGTGGCGCCGGCGAACGCCGTGCGGTGATGCAGCGTGCCGCCGAAGCGGCGGAAGTCCAGCAGCCCCTCCGGGGTGCGGTTGAAGGGCACGCCCATGCGGTCCAGCAGGTCAATGATGCCCGGCGCCGCTTCGCACATCCGCTTCACCAGCGGCTGATTGGCCAGGAAGTCGCCGCCGTAGATGGTGTCGTCGAAATGGATCCAGGGCGAGTCGCCCTCGCCCTTCAGGTTCTTGGCGGCGTTGATGCCCCCTTGGGCGCAGACCGAATGCGAGCGCTTTACCGGAACGACTGAGAACAGCGAGATG
>JAKAUF010000195.1 GCA_021827785.1 Acidobacteriota bacterium
AACTGCGGGGTTGGCCGGTGATCGCGGCTGGCGGGGACGTGCTGCTGACGGCGCCGACGGGAACTGGTAAGACCTTGGCCGCGTTCCTCACGGCGATCAGCCGGCTATTGCGGCAATCGGTCGAGGGACGGCTGCGGGCGGAGACGACGGTGGTGTACGTGTCGCCGCTGAAAGCGCTGGCGAACGATATCGAGATCAATCTACAAACGCCCCTGGCGGAAATTCAACAACGGGCGCTGGAGGCTGGGCATTTAGGCGAAGAGATCCGAACGGCGGTGCGCACCGGCGATACACCGGCTTCGGAGCGGGCAGCGATGCTGCGGCGGCCGCCGCACGTTCTGGTGACGACCCCGGAATCGCTGTATCTGCTGCTGACCTCGCAGCGCGGCCGGGCGATGCTGCGGACGACGCGGACGGTGATCGTGGATGAAATCCACGCGCTGGCGGGCAATAAGCGAGGGGCGCATTTGGCGCTGTCGCTGGAGCGGCTGGAGGCGCTGGCGGCTCCGGGCGGGCGAGGCCGGCCGCAACGGATCGGCCTGTCAGCCACGGTGAAGCCGATGGCGGAGGTGGCGGCGTTTTTGGCGGGCACGGGACGGCCGGTGGAAACCATCGCGGTGCCGCGGCGGCGGCGAATGGACGTGGCGGTGGAGGTTCCGCAAGGCTCGCCGCTGGGACCGGTGGCGACGAACGAGCAATGGGAAGAACGGGCCGACCGCTTGGCGGAACTGGCGAATGAACATCGGGCGACGCTCATTTTCGTGGCCACGCGGTCGCTGGCGGAGCGGCTGGCGCACCGGCTGGAATCGCGGCTGGGAGACGATGCGGTGGCGGCGCATCATGGCAGCCTGTCGCGCAAGATCCGCTTGCGCGCCGAACAGCGCTTCAAACGAGGCGAATTGCGGGCGCTGGTGGCGACCGCGTCTCTGGAGCTCGGTCTGGACATCGGCTACGTGGATTTGGTCTGCCAGATCGGCTCACCGCGCTCGCTGGCGGTGGCTTGGCAGCGGATCGGCCGGGCCGGGCACTACCGCGGTGCCATCCCCAAGGGGCGGTTCTTCGCGCTCACGCGGGATGACTTAATCGAATGCGCGGCGCTGGCGCGGGCGCTGCGGCGGGGCGGAGCCGAAGCCGAAGCCAGGGGCGGAGCCGAGGCCGGCGCCGGGGCAGAAGCCAGGGAGGAGACCGAGGCTGGAAGCGAGGCGCTGGACGCGATTACCGTGCCGCCGTGGCCGAGGGATATCCTGGCGCAACAGATCGTGGCGACGGTGGCGGCGGAGACCACCCGGGCGGATGCGCTGTTCGCGATGGCGCGGCAGGCGTATCCGTACCGAGCGCTGCCGCGGGCGGAGTTCGATGCGGTGGTGCAGGTGCTGGCGGGGGGCATCTCCGAAAGGCGGGGGCGGAGCGGCGCGTGGCTGCACCGGCACCAGTTGCCGCGGCAACTGGGCCTCCGGTCTCTGAACGCAACTCCCGCCAGGAGCGACGGCGGGCATGCCGTGCCGGCGGGTGACGACGGCGCGGTGGGGGCGGGGGCGACTCCGGATTGCGGCGCGGCGGGTGAATCGGAGATTTGGCTGCGGGCGCGGCGCGGGGCGCGGCTGGCGGCGCTGACGAGCGGGGGAGCCATCGCGGAGCAGGCGGCGTATGCGGTCATCGCGCAGCCGGAGAACCTGCCGGTGGGCAGCCTGGATGAGGATTTCGCCATCGAGACCCATGCGGGCGACATCATCTTGCTGGGCACCACCTCGTGGCGCATTCAGGGAATCGAGACGGGAAGGGTGCGGGTCGAAAACGCGCAGGGCGCGCCGCCAACGGTTCCGTTCTGGAAAGGAGAGGCGCTGGGGCGGACACCGGAGGCGTCCGAAGCGATGGCGGAGCTGCGGCGGGAGATCGCCGCGCGGAGCGATGGAGACCCCGGTTGGCTAGAGCAAGCATGCGGTCTTAGCGGCGACGCGGCACGGCAGGCGGCGGGGTACGTGCGCACCGGCGCGGCGGAGTTGGGGGGGACGCCGACGCGTACGGAGATCGTGGCGGAGCGGTTTTTCGACGACGGCGGCGGGATGCAGTTGGTAATCCACGCGCCGCTGGGGAGCCGCATCAACCGGGCATGGGGGATGGCGCTGCGGAAGCGATTCTGCCGGGGCTTCGATTTCGAGTTGCAGGCGGCGGCGGGAGAAAACGGGCTGCTGCTTTCCCTCAGCGAGCAACACAGTTTTCCCCTGGAGACCATCTTCGCGTTTCTCAACAGCCGCACGGCGGAGGAGATTTTGGTGCAGGCGGTGCTGCAAGCGCCGCTGTTTCCCACGCGCTGGCGGTGGACGGTGGGACGGGCGCTGGCGATGCTGCGTTTCAGCGGCGGGCGAAAGACGCCGCCGCAGATCCAACGGATGCGGGCGGAGGATTTGCTGGCGGCGGCATTTCCGCTGGCGCTGGGCTGCCAGGACAACCACGGGGGCGATATCGAGATCCCGGAACATCCCTACGTGCAAGAGGCGCTGCGGGATTGCTTGCACGAGGCCCTGGATGTGGAGGGCCTGACGGCAGCGCTGCGGGGCTTGGAGGAGGGGACGATTCGCTTCCGGGCCTTGGACCGGCTGGAGCCGTCGGTGCTGGCGGCGGAAATGCTGAACTCGGCTCCATACACCTATTTGGACGATGCTCCGCTGGAGGAGCGGCGGGCCAGGGCGGTGCAACTGCGGCGGGACAGCACGCTGCCGGTGGCCGCTGGATTGGACCCGGCCGCGGTGGAAGCGGTGCGGCTGGAGGCGTGGCCGTGCCCGGATGGGGCGGAGGATCTGCACGATCTGATGCTTTCCTTGCGCTGGCTGCCACGGACCGAGGCCGACGAAGAATGGCTGGGATGGCTGGAGGGGCTGGCCATGGCCGGGCGGGTGGCGGCCGTGAATCGCGGCGGGGTTTCCGGATGGCTGGTGGACGAGGCGGCAGCCCGTGGCGCGGAGAACGATGCATGGGCGGCGGGCGTGGTGCGGGGCTGGATGGAGATCGCCGGACCGGTGACGGTAGCCGGTTTGGCGCAGCGGCTGGGACTGACCCCGGATGCGGTGGCGGAGCAGATGCTCGCGCTGGAGGGAGACGGGCAGGTGCTGCGGGGACGGTTTGGAAGGGGCGCTGGCGATGAGGAGGAATGGTGCGACCGGCGGCTGCTAGCTCGGATCCACCGGCGGATGTTGCAACGGCTGCGGGCGGAAATTGAACCGGTGGAAGAGGCGGTGTGGCGGCGATTTTTGGCGCGGTGGCAACATGCTGAACCGGAGACGCGGCTGTCGGGCGCAGCGGGGTTAAGCGTGGTGCTGCACCAATTGCAGGGATGGGAGGCGGCGGCGGAGGATTGGGAACGGAAGATTCTGCCGTCCCGCATCCGGGACTACGACCCAGCGGATTTGGACATGTTGTGCTTATCCGGGGAGATCGCTTGGGGACGAATCTGGCCACCCGCGGCGGGTCCGGCTGGGTTGCGGCGACGGGGACGGCCGGCGCGGAACGCGCCGATGGCGTTTTACCGGCGGGAGGACGCGGGATGGCTGCTGCCGCCGGCGGCGGACCAACGGGTTAGCCGGGCAAGCGGGGAAAGCGCCGGCGGTGGCGGCGGACGGGGCGGCGGAAGCGCAAACGCGAACGGGCGCGCACCCGCGCCCGCAGCGGCGGCAGCGCGGAGCGAGCGGCCGCTGAGCACGGCGGCAGCAGCGGTTCTAGGGCTGCTGACGGAGCGAGGGGCGCTGTTCTTCGCCGATTTGGCGCGCCTGTCGGCGGCGGGGGAGGCGGGCAGCGAGAAGCTGGTAGCGAGCCAGGTGGAGGACGCCTTGTGGGAGCTGGCGGCGGCGGGGCGGGTAACGGCGGACGGATTCGACAACCTGCGGGCACTGCTCGATCCGAAGCGGCGGCGCGGCGAAGGGCGCGGGCGGAGCGCACGGCCGCGGCATAGCGCGGGGCGGTGGTCGTTGCTAACGCGGCCGGCGGGCCTGCCCGGGCGAGGCACGGCGGAGGAGGCCGCGTTGGCGGAGCGCGTGCTGGAACAACTGCTACGGCGCTATGGCGTGATTTTTCGCGCGGCCATCGAGCGGGAGCGGATGGTGGTGAGCTGGTACGCGGTGTTGCAGGCGGCGCGGCGATGGGAGGCGCGCGGTTTGGCCCGCGGCGGACATTTCGTCGCCGGATTCAGCGGTGAACAGTTCGCCTTGCCGGAAGCGGTGGAGGCGCTGCGGGCAGCGCGGCGGCTGCCGCCGATGCAGGCAGCGGTACAGCCGGCCGCGAGCGACCCGCTGGCGAATGAAGCGGCGACAGTTGCCTCGGTCGAGGCGGCGGTGGTATAAAGGAGTTGCGCCCGTTGGGCGTCGGGGAATGATTTAGCTCCTCCGGAAGCAACCACTTCTGGAGCCGTTACTTGCAACCTCGTGAAAAAAAGCTAAAGGCGGACAGGATTCAGCCCACCCCCGCCGAGCGCGGGGGTTTTTATTTGGCCGGCACTTCGCATGCGAATGCCGGCGACCAGGGTTCGATGCCGGCGCGCGAGCGCGGCGGCGGTTGGCACCGGTCGCATAGCCACCCTAGGGCCGCCTTCTGTTCGTCCCTCGGAGGACCAGGAGGCGTGATGCAAACGGACGCAAGATGCTTGCGCTGGGTGGCGCTGGCGGTAGACCGGAAACAACTGCATAGGGCGCTGGCCGCATTGGCTGGCGAGGTTGGCGCGGCGCAGGCCTACCCCGAGGCTGCGATTGTGCGGCTGTACGCCGATGGGCGGCAGGAGCGCTTCCGGGTGGCGCAGATTGAATTGGTGCTGGCGCCGGCACGGATTCCCGAGATTTTGCGGCGGTTGGCGAACGCCGGCGTGCTCGGGACGGATCCCGATCGCGCGCCGCTAATCCGCGATTTGGACGAAGCCGGCGCGCGCGACTGCCAGGTGTTCCCTGCCCCGCCGGACGCGCCGTACGCGCATGTGGTGCGCTGGCGGGGCGAACGGAAGCACCGGCCGACGCTGGAACTGAGCCCCACAACGGACGCAACCGCGGCAGTGGCCGGCGCCGTGGCCTAAACTTGTAGACGAACGCGGCGGGCGCCGGAAGTGGCGGCGCGCCACGGCGGCAGAAACGCCCATTGGGCGCGGCGCGCGAACATTGCGAGAGGCGCCACGGACGCGACGCCGGCAACGGAGAGCGACGATGGCAAGGCTGGAGGCGACGAAGCGCAGACCGAGCGCGAAGGCGCGGCTGATTCTGTGGGCGGCGCGGCGCAGGCTGGGCCAGGCGCCGGCGGCGATGCGGATCCGGGCGGGACTGCCGGGTTTCCTGGAAGCGACGACGGGAATGGACCGGTATTTCCAAAAGCCGCGCGTTCTGCCGCCGCGAATATTTCGGCTGGCGATGCTGAAAACCGCGGCGATCGTTGGCTGCCCGTTCTGACTCGATATTCATTCCGCCGTGAGCGGAAACGACGG
>JAKAUF010000023.1 GCA_021827785.1 Acidobacteriota bacterium
AGAACGCCAAATATTCCACGCTGATCTTGGATCTGGTCGGCCGCCTGGTCACGCGCCATTCCTCGCTGACGGCGCTGCAAGGGCCGGTGTCCATCGCCGCCATGGCTGGGCAGATGGCGCGGCAGCCCACCGTGATTCCGCTGATCGGCTTCATCTCCATCATCAGCCTCAACCTCGGCATCTTGAACTTGCTGCCGATTCCGGTGCTGGATGGCGGCGCGATTTTGTTCTTATTGTTGGAAAGCCTGCTGCGCCACGACGTCAGCCTGCGCATCAAGGAACGGGTCTATCAGGCGGGCTTTGCCTTCTTGGTGCTGCTGATGACCTTCGTCATCTACAACGACATCGTACGCGTGGTGGTGCACGGCGGCAAGGGGTAGGCCGGTCCGCTCCGGTTGGGCCTAGGACGCGGAGCCGCGGCCGGCTTGGCGCGGCCAGAGCTCGCCGGCGAGGTCAACTCGCCCGGCGGCGGCTCGGGTGATGCGCAGCGCACCGCGGGGCGGGCGCACCGCGGAGTTGCTCCCGCGCCGGCTGGGCCGGGCGAGCATGGCTCTCGGTCCAGCCGGCGCGCAAGCAGGGCGCCGCGGGCGGGGCCGGGGCCCGCGCCCAGCGATGACAACGGCGGCGCTATTTCTTCGCGGCGGCGAAGCGCTTGCCGATCTCCTCCCAATTCAGCGTGTTCCACCAGGCGGAGAGATACTCGCCGCGGCGGTTCTGGTACTTGAGATAGTAGGCGTGCTCCCAGACGTCGTTGCCCATCACGGGGTACAAGCCCTCTAGGTAGGGGCTGTCCTGATTCGCGGTGCTCAGGACCTCCAGATCGCCGCTTTTGTTCACCACCAGCCATGCCCAGCCGGAGCCGAAGCGCTTCAGGCCGGCGTCATTGAAGGCGGACTGGAAGGCCTCAAAGCCGCCGAACTTCTTATCAATGGCCTGCGCCAGCGCGCCGCTCGGCTTGCCGCCGCCCTGCGGCTTCATGATCGTCCAAAACATGCTGTGATTGGCGTGGCCGCCGCCGTTGTTGCGCACCGCGGTACGGATCTTTTCCGGCACCTCGGCGATGCGGCGCAGCAGGTCTTCGATCTTCAAATTGGCCAGCTGCGGCGCGTCGGCCAAAGCATTATTGACATTGGTCACGTAAGCGCCATGGTGCTTGTCATGGTGCACGCGCATGGTGGCCTCGTCAATATGCGGCTCGAGGGCGTTATAGGCGTACGGCAATGCGGGAACTTCGTAAGGCATCGAATCAGGCTCCTTTCTTGGATCACTACCATTGTGACACCGCGCCGCCATCGCGGCGCGGCGGCGCGCAATGCGCCGGCCCAAAAGGAGGCTTCCGCGGCGCTATTCGCCTTCGTAGTTGGGACCGCCGCCGCCTTCGGGCGGCACCCAGGTGATGATCTCGTAGGGGTCCATGATGTCGCAGGTCTTGCAATGGACGCAGTTCGAGGGGTTCAGGTGGATCTGCTTGCTGCCGTCGTCCGCGGCAACCATTTCGTACACCGCCGCCGGGCAAAAATGCTGGCAGGGATTGCCGTATTCCCAGGTGCAGCGGTTGTTGCAGACGTCGGTGTCTTGGATCAGCAAATGCGCCGGCTGGTCTTCTTCATGCCGCGTGCCGGAATGATAGACATCTTCCATCTTGCCGAACGTGAGCTTGCCATCCGGAACGAACGGGGGCGGTGGCGGCGTACTGAGTTGTTCCAGTTTGCGCATGCGCCGGTGCCCGGCGATGGCCGGGTAGCGGGCGTGCAGGCCGCGGCCTCCGGTGGCCATCTGCGCCGCGCCGTGCAGCAGGCCGCGCGCCAGGCCGTGCTCGAAGCCTTGATGGAAATTGCGCACCGCCCAGAGCTCCTTGCCGATCCAGCTGGCCTGCACTTGCCGCGGAAAGGCCAGCACCGCGGCGTCGCCGCCGCCGGTCCAGCTGGCGAACAGCGCCTCCGCCGCCAGCATCCCGGACTTGATCGCCAGATGAATGCCCTTCAGCCGCTGGCTGTTCAAATAGCCCGCCGAATCACCGATCAGCATCCAGCCCGGTCCAGCCGCGGGGGGAAGGGCGAAGTAGCCGCCCATGGGCACGGTTTTGGCCCCATAGCGCACCATCTCCCCGCCTTCTAAAACTTTGCGGATCCACGGGTGGGTCTTATATCGCTGGAACAGCACGAACGGATCGGTCGCAGCGTCGCGGTACTCCAGCGCGGTGACCAGGCCGATGGAAATCCGCCGGTCGCTCAGGCCGTAGACCCAGCCCCCGCCGTACATATCGGCGGACAGCGGCCAGCCCATGGTGTGCGCCACTTCGCCGGGGCGAATGCGGCCGGCGGGCACGTCCCAGATCTCCTTCACGCCGAGGGAATAGACCTGCGGGTTGGCGCCGCTCAGTTGGCCGCGGCACAGCAACTGCTTGCTGAGCGAACCCCGCGGCCCTTCGGCCAAGATGACGATGGGCGTCTGCAGGTCATATCCTGGCTCGAAATTGCCCTTCGGCCGCCCGTTCCGGTCTTTGCCTTTGTCGTCGGTGCGCACGCCGACGACGCGGTCGCCGGAAAACAGCAGCTTCGCACCGGCGGTCGCGGGAAAAATGGTGATGCCCGCCTGCTCGACCTTTTCCCCCAGCCATTTGCCCAGCTGGTTGAGGGAGATTACGTAATTGCCGTGGTTGCGCAGCGGCGGCGGGGTGATGGGAAAACGCCAGGAGCGGCCGGCGGTCAGGAAAAACGCGGCGTCGGTGGTGACCGGACTCGCCAGCGGGGCGCCGGCGGCAAAATCCGGCAACAGCTCCGCCAAGCCGCGCGGGTCCATGACCGCGCCACTCAGCAGGTGCGCCCCCACCTCCCGTCCCTTTTCCAGCAGCAAAATCTCATCCTTGGCGGGCAGCCCGGCTTGCCCGGCATGCTGGTCCAGCAACTGCGCCAGGCGCAGGGCGCAGGCCAGCCCCGCCGGCCCGGCGCCGACGATGACGGCGGCGGCGGGCATTACGGGATGTTCAGCGCTAGCCATGACCGGAATGGATGGAGACCCTGGCGTGCCGTGGCCGGCGGCGTCCGCCGGGCGGCGCGCCGCGGCTGGGCGCGCCGGCAGCTAGCCCTGGCGCAATTTTTCGATCTCCGCCGTCAGCGCGGGAACAATTTCAAACAGATCGCCGACCGCGCCCACGTCGGCGACCTCGAAGATCGGCGCTTCCGGGTCCTTGTTGATCGCCACCACCGCGCGCGAGCCCTTCATGCCCACCAAATGCTGAATGGCCCCCGAGACGCCGACGGCGACATACAGCTTCGGCGCCACGGTCTGCCCCGAGGAGCCCACTTGGCGGTCCATCGGCAGCCAGCCGCTGTCGCAGATCGGGCGCGACGCCGCGATTTCGCCGCCCAGCGCCGCCGCCAGCTTTTGCGCCAGCTCCAAATTCTTGGCTTCCTTGATGCCGCGGCCCACCGCCACGATCACCGCGGCCTGGGTCAAATCCACGGCGTGTTTGGCTTCCTGGAACGGGGCTTCGGTCTTGCCCGGTCCGGCGGCCGGCGTCACCGCCTCGTCGCTGATCGCCACCGGCGCGGCGGCGCGCGCGGCTTGGTCGCCGCGAAACACACCGATCTGCACGGATAGAAAATACGGCGGTTCGCCCAGGAAGACCGTGTCGGCGGCCAGACGCCCCTCGAACATCGGCCGGCTGGCGATCGTCCGCCCATTCTCCACGCGCACGGCGGTGACGTCGCTGATGAACGCCCGGCCCATCCGCGTGGCCAGCCGCGGGGCGAAATCGCGCGTGCGGTAGCTGTGCGCGAACAGCACATAGCGCGGCTGCCGGCGGCTGAGCACCTGCACCAGGGCTTGCGTGTACGCTTCCGGCGAATACGCCGCCAGTGCCTCATGCCGCGCGCGCAGCACGCCCGCCGATTGGAATCCCGCCAGCGCGGCGCACAAGTCCTCCGCCGGCCCTTCCAGCGCCAGCAAACGCAACTCCGCTCCGGTGTCGGCGGCCAGCTTTTGCGCCGCCGTCACCACCTCGGCGGTGGACGGCGCCAGTTGCTGGTTGCGCGATTCGGCGACGACTAAAATTTCATCCGCCATTTAGATCACCCGCAAATCATTCTTTAGGCGCGCCGCCAACTGGCCCGCCACCTGCGCCGGCGCGCCGGTCAGCATTTCGGTCTTTTTGGTTTTCACCGGCACGTACAGCCGCTGGATCGCCTGCCGGTTCAGCGCCGGCGTCACGCCCAAATCCGCCGCCGTCACCTGCGCCAGCGGCTTGGATTTCGCCTGCTTGATACCCATCAATGTCGCGTAGCGCAGTTTGTTGATCCCGCTTTGGATGGTCAGCACCGCCGGCGTCGGCAGCTCCTGGAATTGAAAAAATCCCCCCTCCAGCTCCCGTTTCACCCGCACGCCGCCCGCGATCGGTTCCACCTGCATGATGATCGTCGAGTGCGGAATGCCGAGCAGTTCGGCCAAGACCACGCCGGTCTGTCCGAAGCCAAAATCGGCGGACTGCAATCCGGTGAAGATCAGGTCGAAGCCCTGCCCGGCGATGGCGCGGGAGATGGCCTCCGCGGCGGCATAGCTGTCCAGCGCGGCCAGATCGTCGCCCAGCACATGCACCGCCCGATCCGCGCCCTTGGCCAGCGCTTCGCGCAGCACCTGCGCGGCCCGCGCCGGCCCCACCGTCAGCGCCACCACCTCGCCGCCGTGCGCCTCTTTTTGCCGCAGCGCCTCCTCCAGCGCGTAGGCGTCGGGCTCGTTGGTCTCATAGCCGACGTCGTCGCGGATCCATTTGCCCGCATTCGCTCCGTCGCTGGCGACCTTGACGGGAGCGTCCTTGGCGGGAACTTGCTTTAGACAAACCAGAATCTTCAAGCGCCGTCCTCCAAAACGGTTCAGTATGGCACACCAAGTTGCGGGCCACCAGGCGGCGCGGAGCCGGCCGTTGGTGAAACGGCCGCCGTCCCATGCCCAAAACGCCACGCCGCGGGCAGCGAAGCGGCGCGTCCACGCGGGCATCGCGGCGCAATGCCGGTTCCGGGGAGACAATGAAGCTATGCCGCGAACCTATCCCTTTTTGATCGGCGGCGAGCTGATGATGCCGGAACGCCCCCGGGAGGTGCGTTCGCCATTCAGCGGGGATGTGGCCGGCGAAGCCGGAGACGCCACCGGATTGGAAATGGAGCGCGCGCTCGATGCCGCCGCCGGCGCGCGCGAGGAGATGGCCGCCCTGCCGGCGCACCACCGCCGCGACGCCCTGCTGGAACTGGAACGCGCGGTCACGCTGGTGCAAGACGAACTGGCGGAGCTGATGGCCCAGGAAGCGGCCAAGCCGCTGCGCGACGCCCGCGTCGAAGTCGCGCGCGCCCGCCTGACGCTGCACACCGCCGCCGCCGAAGCCGAGCGCATCGCCGGCGAGTGGCAGCCGCTGGACGTCGCCCCCGGCGCCGAAGGCAAATTCGCCATCGCCCGCCGTT
>JAKAUF010000089.1 GCA_021827785.1 Acidobacteriota bacterium
GGCGGCGGGATGCCGATTCCGGTTCGGTGGAGGCGGCGGCGGTGGTGAGCCTGGAGTTTCGCCGCGGCACGCTGGGCACGGTGCTGGTCTCGATACGGGCGCCGTACCGGACGCCGCTGGAATTGGTCGGGGAGAAGCGAACCTTGCGGGCGGACGACGGGCTGACCGTGGATGCGCCGGTGCGGATCGAACTGGTGGAAGAGGGCCGGGTGGTGGATGTGGAGGAAGTGGACAACAGCGACGCCTATGCGCGGCAGGTGGACGCCTTTTCGGCCGGGCTGGAAGGCGGACCGGCGTTTCCGATTCCTGGCGAGGCGGGGCTGGAAAATCAGCGGCTGCTGGACGCAGCCTACGCGCAGTTGGGGTTGGGAGACTAGAGGGCGGCAGGCGAACGGCCCGGCGGGCGCGGTGAAGTTGCCGCGATTCGACCGACGCCGGGCGGGGCGCTTTGGGGACGGCCTGAAAAAGAACGGGCCCGGCTGACGCCGGGCCCGCGCAGAGTTTGTTGGGATGCCGAGCTAGAAGGAGAACCGCAGTCCCAACTGGATGATGCGCGGCTGGTTCGCCTGGCCGCCGAGCACGCCCCAGGCCTGGGGATATTGCAGATCCAGGAAGGGGTTGCTGAACTGCATGACGTTGAACAGGTTGAACGCCTGGGCGAAGATCTGGGCGTGAACCCGCTCGGTGATCTGCGTATCCTTGGTGACACCCAAATCAATATTCCAACGGGGCATGCCGCGATATTCGCCATCCGGGCTGGGAGCGCCGTCCACGCCGAGCAAGAATGGGCGGAACGAATTGTAGTAGTTGATCGCCTCGCTGCCGAATAGGTTGACGCCGGTGCCGCCGTTGGCGGGGTTGCCGTTGACGCCGACGGAGTTGGGGTTGGACGCGTTCGTGGGAACCACGGTTCCGAGAATGGGCGTGCTCGGCCAATTGGAGCTGCCGACTTTGCCGCCAACCGCCACGGCCGACGCGCCGTTCTCGGCGAAGCCGGCCCCCATTTCGCCGAAGCTGCCGGTATAAACTTCGACCGGCAGGCCGCTGGACATGGTAAGCACCGGGGAGACGAGCCAGCCGCCGATCAGCTTGCCGATCCAGCCGTGTTGGCCCTGGCCGAAGGGCAGTTGGTAGGTGCCCAGGAAGTTGAAGATGTACTTCTGGTCCCACGGGGCGGGAGTGAGGTCGGATTGTAGGTTATAGACGTTGTCGGGACTGTCCAACGTATAGGTTTGGGACAGGCCCAGGGTGCCAAGGTCATGGCTATAGGTGAAGTTGGCATTGAAGGTGAGGCCGCGGGCGGCGCGTTCCTTCAATTTGACCACCATGGCCTGGTAGTTCGAGAAGCCAGTGGAGGTGTTGCCGTAGACGAAGAAGCCCTGGCCCGTGGAGTACAGCGTCGGACCGAAGGCCCACGACCCGTCGAGGTCGCTCCAGAAGTTCATCAGATTGTCGCCGGCAATGTTCTGGCCCTCGTTGGCCAGCACGGCTTGCGTGTAGTTGGGGTAGTTGGCGCCCGCGGAGCCGCAAGTAACCGCCGTGCCGGAGGAGTTGGAGCAGTAGTTCTGCCCCGCCAGCGCCGCTTCCAGGAAGGGCTGGGAGGGAGCGTTGGCGATGGCGCCGCCGCCCAGGCCGTGGGTCTGCACGTAATGGTAAAGGTTGTCCCAAGCCTGGGTGAATTGCTGCCCGCCGTACTTCATCATCCAGGGCACGCTATTCAGGTCAATGCCCTGGAAGAGATGGTTGGCCCAAACGCCGACGTAACCGACTTCCAAGGTGGTGTTCTGCCCGAACTGGCGCTGCACACTGAAGTCCAGCTCGTTGCTGACGCCCGGACGGAAGTTCGGGTCCATGATGTCCAGCAGGGTCGCGTAGGGTGAACTGATGCCCGGCGTCACCGGAGTGGAAAGCGTTGGGGTGATAGGCGGCAGGGGCACCGTCAAGCCGTTGGTCCCAATCCGGAACGCGTTTTGCGGCGTGGCGACATCCTGGCCCAGGCATTGCCCGCTGACGCTTGGTCCCGTGCAGGAGACCGGTTGGAGGAAGCCGTCGCCGAGGGTCGGGTTGGAGATGACGTTGATGCCGAAATCGCGGGCGAAGAAGCGGCCGAATCCGCCGCGGATGACCAAGCCCTGATCGCCGGCGAACCAGTTATGCCAGTCAGGGTTCCACGCCGCGGAGACGTGGGGGGCGAATTCCTTATAGTACGGAGCGAAGGGATATTTGCCCAGGCTGGGCACCTTGGCGATGGGGGAGTAGCCGAGGGTGGGCAGATAAACCTGCCCCTTTTCCGCGGCGGCGACCCGATTCGCCATATAGCTTTGGAAGTAGATCGGCTGGTTCGTCGCGGCGTTGACGGCGATGTCCTGCTCGCGGTTCTGCTCATAGGGGGGCATCTGGACGCCCCAGTTGAGCCCGTAGGTGAGGGTCAGCGTGGGCAGCACATGCCAGGTGTCGGTGAAATACAGGTCCGGCGTGTTCACCGTGACCAAGCTGCTCAGCGGCGTGCCGAGAGGATTGAGCTGGAGATTGGAACCCGTGCGCGTGGCCACGATCGAGGAGTGGTCCACGATTCCCAGCAAGTCGGCATAGTAGTTGTTCCAGGTGCTGATTTCGCTGGCGCCGAGCGTGCCGCTGTCAAAGCAGTTGGTGGTGATCGTCGCGCTGCACGTGGGCGGCTGATAGGTCGGCGTCATGTGCAGGGACCCGTCGCTGACCTCGTAGACGAGCGAAGTCAAGCCGCCGACAACGTTGTCGTAGCGGTTGAAGTGCCACCACTCGTGCAGCCAGTCGCCGCCGAACTGGAACAGATGGTTGCCATGCAGCCAGCTCATCTCATCCCGGAAGTCGTAGTTGTGTTCGTACCACGACCGCTGGCGGGAGTCCTGCGTATTGGCGTTTACCGGGTTCAGTTCGCTGGTCTTGCCCTCGCCGTTGATCTCCAGAACACCGGGCATGCCGGCGAGCTGGGGCGTCAGACCATTGCGGATCCAGCCCCACATGTTGCGGGTGTAGGTGAAGTGGAAGACGTTGGTCAGATTGGGCGTGATCGAGCCGGAGAGAGCCGTGACGATCAAGGCCGGTTCATTGATGTTTTCCGAGGCGGCGGCGGGCTGACCCAACGTGTCGCCCGGCAGCAAACCGCCAATGTCCACCTGGCTGCTCACCGGGTTGTAGTCCTTGTACCAACGGTAGGTGCCCATCCAGCGCCAGTTGGAGCCGAAATCATGGTCAAAGCGGCCAACCCAAAAGTCGTTGTTGACCGGCGTGTTGAGGATGCCGCGGAACCCGAGGGCGTTGAGCTGATCGCCGCCGGAGGGATCGTTGGCGGCAGGCATGTATTTCGACCAAATTTGCGAGACGGCGGAGCTCATGCCGACGCCGAGAGGATCGCAGAGGCCGTTGCCGTTCGGTCCGCAGACGGCGAGCTTGCCGCTGCCCAAGTCGAACTGTTGAACGCCGCGGCTGGTGTTGATCTGAATGATGCCTTGGCGCAGCAGGGGGGAGGGCGTGTAGGCTTCGTAGAAGCCGCTCTGGGGATAACGCTGGGCTTCGTAATCGAAATAGAAATAGGTCTTGCCGCCCCAGAACCGAGGGAACAGCACGCCGCCGAGATCGAGGCCGTAGCGGTTCTGGTGGGTCTTGGGGCGGGGACTGTTGTGGAAATTATTATTCCAGCCGTTGGCGTTGAGCACGCTGCTCTGGAGGTAGTCGTAGATCGAGCCGTGCCAGGTGTTATAACCGCGCTTGGTGACCGCCAGAACCTCGGCGCCGCTGGAGGTGGCGAAGTCGGAGGTCATGTTGTTGGTGCTGACGGTGAACTGCTGGATGGTCTCGATCGGGGTGGGAACGACGCCGCGCTGGTTGCCGCTAAAGCCGTTGATGTAGCCGTTGTCGCCCTCCAAGCCGCTGGTATTGATGCCGCCGTCTAGAACGAAGGTGTTTTGGTCGGGGGTGGAACCGGCGACCGAGCCGGAAGTGATGTCACCCCGGCGGCCATAGCTGGGAGTCGAGGTCGCCTGGAGGTTCATCAAGCTGGTGACGTCGCGGTCGAGGCTGGGCAGTTGCAGCAGCGTGCTGGCGGTGATGGTGCTGCTCATTGTCGCGTTCAGGGTTTGCAGGGCCGGGCCCGCCGAGCCGTTGACCTCAACCGTGGTGCTGGCGCTGCCGACCTTCATCGCGACCTTGAGCGCGAGGGTCTGGTTGGTCTCCACCAAATTGCGGGTTAAGGTGACGCTTTGGAAGCCGGAGTGGCTAACCGCCACGTTGTAGTAGCCCGGGGTCAGGTTGGTGAAGATGAATCGCCCGTCCTGGTCGCTGCTGACGGTTTGCGTGCTGCCTGTGGCCGGGTTGACTAACTTGACGGTGGCGCCGACGATGACCGCGCCGGAGGGATCGGTGACGCGGCCAGTGATGCCGCCAGTGCTATTGGCCTGCGCCCACAGCGTGAGCGGAACAAGAGCGAGAGCGAGGAAGGGAACGACCAGCCAGCGAACGATGCGGTGAGAAGGGGAAGAGTGAGCGGTCACAGCTGCCTCCGGGTGTATTGGCTTCCACACACGTCGGCAATTTTTGTATTGTTTGATCCTGCTGTCAATAGCAAAAATATGGATCGTCACCATATTGGATTCCGCGGTACGCTGGCGGCAGAACCGGGGTTTTTAGGGCAGGCTGTCGCGGGCGAGGTGATGGGAAGTTTTCCCGACCGACTGGCAGGTCAGTGGGGTAGGACAAACGGCGGGTGAAACGGCAGGGTCCAGGTGAGTCATTGGAGCGATTGGCAACTACCGCGGCGCGCGTTTTTAATGCACAGCGGGGGGGCGGTAGCGGCGGTGGTGCCGGCCATGGCTCGGCGGCGCCGGGGCGAGTGGTTGCTGGCGCCGTGGGCGCTCGGGGGTAGGGGCTCCGCTGGCTTGCCTCTGTTCGACGAGGTGGCGGGCGCGGCGGGGCTGGGCGCCTTTCGGGATGTGTGCGGATCGCGGCGAAAAGACTATCTCGTGGAGACCGTGGGCAGCGGCGTCGCGGTTTTCGACTATGACGGCGACGGTCTAGCGGACATCTTGCTGATCAGCGGCAGCCGCTTTGGCCTGCCGCCGCATCCGCGACTGCCGGCGCCTTCGAGCCGGCTGTTCCGCAACAACGGTGACGGAACCTTTAGCGACGTGACCTTTGCCAGCGGGCTGGTCAATACCGGGTGGGGCATGGGCGTGGCGGTGGCGGATTATGACAACGACGGCCACCCCGACGTGTACATCACCAATTTTGGGCGGAATGCGCTGTTTCACAACAACGGCGATGGGACGTTCACCGACGTCACGGAGGAGGCGGGTGTCGGGGGCGGCAACTGGAGCACGGGATGCGCCTGGGGCGACTACGACGGCGACGGCCGGCTGGACCTGTATGTGGCCCGGTACGTGGACTTCCATCGCGAACGGATTCCGGCGCCCGGC
>JAKAUF010000296.1 GCA_021827785.1 Acidobacteriota bacterium
AGCTGCCCTCGTCCAGCAGCAGCGCGATGCGCTCGCGGGCCGAGAGCTTGCCCTGGCGGCGCTGGGCTTCCACGCGGTGCTCGCCGCCGCCGGCCTCGGCCGCGGCGGAACGGCGGGCCAGTTCGGCCTTGCGGTGTTCTAGCGACATGCAGCTAGCATAGCGGCACCGGCCCGGTGGGCGGCGGACCGGGGGTAGGGGGACGCGGGACGCGGGACGGGGAAAGGGGCGCGTCCCAGCCCGGCGGTGCGATGGTTTGGATGGTAGGCACGAGCGGACTCGCACCGCCGACCTCTAACCGTGTCAATTTCGCGGACGATTTCGGAGCGGAAGGCGCGGACCCGCTGCCGCGCTCCCACGCAGAGTGGCGGCTTCCGCGTTCGCGTGCCCGCCCGCACGGCACACCCCCCCTTCCCGCCTCGCGCGGGGCCGCAGGACGGGAGGGCGGTCCGTCTGCCAGCCGACCGCCCCACCGCAACCATGCTCGTGCCTCCCCGGGGCGGCCCGTCGGTGGTAAACTCGCCCCCGGGACAGGGGCACGGCTGCGGCGCGCGGCCCCTGCGGGCGGGCCCACCGAAGAGGCGCGGCACCCCAGCTTCGGGCGGATTTTCTGGGGGGGACAGAATTTAGGATGCGTCGGCCCTTTAAGACGGCTATCGTCGCTTTCGTTTCCCTGCTCGCGGTCAGCGTCCTTTGGCTGGTGGCGTCGAAGGTCTTCCTGTTCCGTCATCCGTGCGACCGGTTGGCAAGGGTTCTGTCCCGTAGCCGCGACGGCGCGACGGTCGTCGACGTGTTCCGGGCCTGCACGGTAGTGGGAACCGTCGTCGTGGAGCGGGTTGATCTTGTGACCGCGCACGGCCGCCGTTTCCGGCTTCTGACCTTTGTCCCTTGGGGCGGCGAGTTCCCGCAGGGTGCGCGCGTCAAGGCGCCGTTCGAACCATCCGCGACCTGGCTCTCGGCGCATGACGTCGTCATCTCTATTGGCACGGTCGATCGCGTGCTCCAAGAGCGTCCGGAGGCCGCGGGTATCCACGTGACGTATGACGTCCACATGGTCCTGTCCCAGCGGTAGCATTCGCCGGCGACAAGCGAACCCAGCGACAAGCCGCAGCCGGCTGTTTCCGGTGGTTGCCCCGGGGCGCGGCTCATCCTCGGCGGGCGATGAGCGCACCGACACAGACCGCCGCGGCGGCGAACTCCAACCCCGCCGAAACCGCGGTGACGACCCGCACGCCTCCCGGCGGGAGTAGGCCCGGAACCGAAGCCGCCGTGAAGGTCGCGCAAAGCGAAGCGACCAGCGCGAGGAAAAGGCGGTCACGCCGGGCGAATCGGCCCGAAAGCGCCAGGGCTCCCGTCTGCACCGCGACCGCGGCTAGGAGGAGCGCCGGGATCCAGCTGCGGTCTGCGGCCGTGGCGCCGACTTGGCGGCAAGCATCGAACGCCGCCCAGCCGAGGAAAAACAGCGCGAGGCCGAGGGCCCAGCCCGGCCGGCCGATAAGGCTCGGCTTGACAGTCCCTGGCCCGCCAGGGAGCGCCGCGTCGCACCGTTCTCTCGGGGGGCCCACGGCAACATCATAGAGCCGCCGGACGCTTCGGAGGCGGGCAGTGGCGGGCTTCTCGACGGCGGCACAGGAGCTGCGGGCCCACGCACCCTTTAGGCTGTGATTTCGGCGCTGCGCTCGCTCCAGCGGAGTTCAGGGGCTCCGGCCGGGGCCGGCGCCGACGGCGGGGGCGTGGCGCGACACGGGCGCGGGCCACCGGCGTCCGCTGCATCAGGGCAGCGCGCGAAGGCGCTGGGGGGCGGGACGGCAGGCCTGGGGTCGCGCAGCGAGGCAGGCGCGGCGGGGGAGGAGGCGGCAGGCGAGGAGGATGGCGAGGGCGGCGAAGCCGTCGCGCGGCCGGATCTTCTTGCCCTCGGCGATGCCGCGGGGGAAATAGCGGATGGGGACTTCGTGGATGGCGTAGCCGAGGCGGCGGAGCTTGGCGGTGACCTCCGGGCAAAAGCCGAAGCGGTTGGCGCGAAGATCGAGGCGGCGCAGGACCGGGGCGCGGAAGGCTTTGTAGGCGGTGGCCTCATCGCTCAGGCGGGCGGCGTAGAGGCAGTTGGCGGCGGCGGTCAGGATGCGGTTGGCGAGGCGGTTGGCGCGGGCCATGCCGGCGGGAGGGCCGGCGAGGAAGCGGGAGCCGTAGACGACATCGGCGCGGCCGGCGAGGATGGGCGCGACCAGGGCGGGATAGTCGGCGGGATCGTATTCCAGATCGCCGTCCTGGACGACGATGACGGCGCCGGTGGCCAGCGCCAGGCCGGCGCGGAGGGCGGCGCCCTTGCCGCGGTTGCGCGGCGCGGCGTGGGCGACGACGGCGCCGCCGGGGCCACCGGGGGCGGTGACGGCGGCGGCGAGCAAGGCGGCGGTGCCGTCGGTCGAGCCGTCATCCACGACGATGATTTCGCGCTCACAGCCGGGCGGCAGCGGGGCGCGCCGCACGCGCTCCAATACCCGAGGCAGGGTGCGGAACTCGTTATAGACCGGGATGAGGATGGAGATTTTCATTGGGCGGGGCCGCTGCCCTCGGGCGGCACAGCGGCGAGGGGCCGCGTAGGCGTCTCCGCTTTGCGCAGGACGGCGAAGAGGGACAGGCCGAAGGGAAGCAGCGGAGCGGCGAGGCGGTCGAGGCGTTCGAGCGCCGGAGCGAGGCGGTCGAAGACGGCGATTTGGGCGGGCGATTGCCGGCCGCGGCCCAGCCGGGCATTGCACCACCAGGCGAGGCAGCCAAGGCGGTTGATGTATTCCAGGCGCGCGACGGCCAAGCCCACGGCGGCAGCCAAGGCGGTGAGCGCGGCGGGGCGATAGCGGCGGTAATGGCCCAGGTTGCGGTCGGTGGGCCCGTAGAGGGACGGGAAGGCGGGGACCAGCAGGATGACGCAGCCGCCGGGACGGACCAGCCAGGCCATTTCCGCCAGGGCGCGGGCGTCGTCGGCGATGTGCTCGAGGACGTTGAGGGCGACGCAGGTATCGAATGGCGAAGTTGCGGGCGCGGCCAACGCTGCGGCGAGTTGGCCGCGGCCGGCGGCGGCGCACACCGTGCGGGGTGGGGCGGCGGCGAGGCGAAGGTCGAGCTGGCGGAGGCAGGCGGGGTCGGGATCCACGGCGGTGACCTCGCGGCCGGCGAGGAAGGCGGTAAAGTTGCCGATGCCGCAGCCGATTTCGACGACGCGGCGGCCGAGGTAAGGCGCGGCGAGGCGATATTGCCAGGCGAAATAATGCCGCGCGCGGCGCATGCGCGACTGGTCGGCGAGGTTGTAAGCCGCGGCGGCGGGGGAAGCGGCGCTCACGGCTTTAGTATGCGCCGGGCGGGAGGGACGGTTTTAGCGGCTGGGGACGAGGCCCCGCCGTTGGCGGGACGCCCCCGCGGTGCGGGTGCGGACGAGGGGCGGGGGACGGGCGGCGCGGGGCGAGGGCGCTACCCGCCGGCGGGCTAAAGCCCGCCGCACACACGCTAAAGCCCGTTCCACGCGGGCGGGGCGAGCGGGGACGGGGCGAGTGGGGATGGGGCGAGTGGGGATGAGGCGAGCGGGAGATGGGCGACCGCTGGCGGCGAGGGGCGCGCCGGCGCAGGGTGAACATCCTGGGGGCGCGGACCGCCGGTCCGCCCCCGGCTTCTGCCCCCGGCGCAGCGATTAGGACCGCCGTCCCGGTTGTCACTCGCCGCAACCCGCACCGCTCGTCCCATCGAGCCCTGCGTAAGGTGCCGTCGCCGTCCGTGGGGTAGGGCTCCTGCCCTGCGTAGCGTCGCCCTCCCGGGCGGCGGGCCGGTTTCGGCAGATCGCGCACCGCGCCCGTAGCCGGCCGCGCGCAGCGCGACCGCACGCAAGCCGGAGGCATACCTCACCTTTCCGTGGCAGGCGGTTTGCGTAGCGCGCCCGGGGCGCCGGCAGGCTAAAGCCTATTCCGCGGCGAGTGCGGATGGCCGGCCGAAGGAAGAAAGCAGAGGGCGGCGAGCAGCATGACGGCGGGATCCACGGGCAGGCGATAGCGAGGCACGGCGAGAGTCAGGTAATAGGCCCAGGGAATGACCAGCGGGACGACGGCGATGGGGAAGGCGCAGGGATGGCGGCGCAGGAAAAGACGGACCATGCCGCCCAGCGCGGCGAGGCCGGAAAGCAGGTCGAAGAGCAGCACGTAGCGGTCCCAGTCGGAACGGAAACGGACCAGGCTAGCGAGCGGCCAGGGAGAGCCGCCGGACCAGAAGGTGAGGAAGCGGCGCCAGGCCAAATGCGCCTCGCGCGCCGGATGCACGGCCATGTAGGCCAGGGCCAGATGCAGCTTGCGGCGCATGTACGCGATTTCGCCTTGGCGCAGAAAAAGCGCGCGCTGGCGGGCGTCGTCAATGGGATGGCCTTGGCCATGCCAAAGGACCGTGGCGCGGGGATTGTTGCCCAGCCATAGCGCCAGGCCGAGATCGGAGCGGATGGGCAGCCAGGCGTGCATCACCACGCGGTTGCGGACGGTCCAGGGAAGGACAACCAGCGCGGCGACCAGCAGCGCCAGCGCCGGGGCGCGCCAGCGTCGTCCGGAGCGGGCCGCGGCCCCGCCGCGGGCGGTGGGTCCCACTGGGCCTGGGGCGGGCGCCTCAATCCGCCGCGGCGGGACGGCCAAGTGATGCCGGCGCCACCACCACCAGCCCAGCCACAGCGGCAACAGCGGCGAGAGCGTGGGGTTGGTGAGGAGAATGACTCCCCACAACATTCCGTAGGCGGCCCAGGGCCATAGCCCCCGCGCCGGCACATGCGGCGCATCATCCAGGGCCACGATGGCCCAGAGCGCGGCGATGGCCAGTAAGGCCGACAGGCAACTGCCCCACATGCTTTCGTAGGTGAGCAGGATGGCGTTGGGATACAGCGCCCAAAGCCATGCGGCCAGGGCGGCAACGCGGACGCCGCCGAGGCGGCGGCCCAGGGCGTAGAGCGGCCAGCAGGCCAAGGTGACGAAGGCGATGTTGAGGGCGACGGCGGCGACGAAGGCGCCATAGGCGTAGACGCCGAAGAGATGGAACAGGGCGGCGACCAGGCCGGGATAGATTGGGGCCACCCAGGCGGTGGGCCCGCTAGGCACGCGCAATGGCGATGCGAAGCCCTGGCCGGTGGCGAGGGCATAGGCGATGTTTCCGGGCTCGAAGAGAAAGGGCAGAACGCCGAGGGCGTGGTGGGAAAAATGCCGGGCGTAGTTCCAGGCGGCGAAGACGCGGATAAGGGCGGCGGCGGTGATTATGACGGGCAGCGCGGTGAGACGGCGGGCCCAGGCTCGCGGCGCATGGGCGGCGCGGGACGGCGGCGCGGCGGCGGTTTGGCGCGACGGGTGGGGCGTAGGGGCTCCGGCGGCGGGGCGGGCAGCGGGCCGCGCTGTGGCGCTGCCGCTGCGCCCGGCGCCAAGTTCCATTATTGGCCGGACG
>JAKAUF010000367.1 GCA_021827785.1 Acidobacteriota bacterium
GAAGATATGGCCGTCGGAGTACTGCATGACCGCGGGGCTGAACAGCGGCGGCGGCTGGGTGAAATGGGGCACGATGTAGCCGTAGCCATCGGCGCGCGGACCGTGGCAAACGATGCAGTAGGTGTTGAACCAATACCGCCCCGCCTGCAGCACCGGCAGCGTCATCGGCAGGGGATTCAGCATTTGGTCTTCGTTGGCGAGATCGTTGCCGAGCGGATAGGGCACCCAGTGGCGAGGCACCGTGCCGGCGGGCACCGGGCGCATCTCCGGTGCATTGTGGTCCAGCGGGTCCACGCTTTGCGGCTGCACCGGCGGGCCCTCATACATTTCCGGCAGGATGGAGACGCGAAATTTCAGTTCCGGCTTGGATTTCGTGCCCGGGCCCGAGGGCCAGGCTTGGCAGCCGGTGGCGGCCAAGGCCAGGCCGGCGGCGGCCAGCAAACCCAGGGCGGCGGTGCAGCGCCGGCGGCAGTGGGGTTTAGGACGCAATTTCGTAGACCTCCAGGGCGCCGGTTCCGGCCAGGAAGGCTTGGGCCGCCGCCGGACCGTCCTCGCCGTAGGGAATCAGCAGGGCGAAGCGGTCATTGGTGAAGCGGGGATCTATGGGTACGAAGTTGGGCCGCGGCCGCAGCCGGGCGGCCATCAGCACGGCGGCGAAGGTGGCGATGCCGGCGCAGAGAATGCCGCACTCGAAGGTGACGGGCATGTAGGCGGGCACGGAGACGAAAGGCTTGCCGGCGATATTGATCGGCCAGGCGACGGCCATGCTCCAGGCCTCGAAGGTGAACCCCGCCGCCGCGCCGGCGAAGAAGAAGCCCTTGGTGATGCGCGGCATCCAGCTGGGCTTGTAGTTCAGCGCCTCGGAGATGCCGTGGATGGGATAGGGCACGATGGCGTCCAATCCGCGGAAGCCGCGGTCCCGCGCCGACTCCGCGGCATGCACCAGCGCGTGCGGATCCAGATAGACGCCGACCACCACCGGCTGCGGCGGGGTTTTCGCCTTAGGCATTGACTTCCTCCATCGCCGGCTTGGCGGCGGGCGGCTCGCCGACCTGACGGCGCAGCGCCTGCTTTACCTCCGCCACGGCCACCACCGGCACGAAACGGCAGAACAGCAGGAACAGCGAAAAGAACATGCCGAACGAGCCCAGCAGCACGGCGTAGTCCCAGCGCGTCGGCCGGTACGCGCCCCAGCTGGAGGGCAGGTATTGGCGCATCTGCGAGTCCACGATGATGGTGTAGCGCTCGAACCACATGCCCACGCTGACGAACAAGGTCAGGATGAACATGGCCGGAATGCTGCGCCGGATCTTGCGGAACCAGAAGAAGGCGGGAATGAAAACGTTGCAGCTCCACATCAGGTAGGCCGGAACGGCGTTGGGTCCGTGAAACAGCAGCCAGAAGTGGGGATCGAAGTGCACGCCGTAGAAGCGGTACTGCTCATACACGTTGCTGGTGTACCAGGCGGTGAACAGTTCGGCGAAATAGGCGTAGCCGACCATCATGGAGGTGACCAGGATGACCTTGTTCATCATCTCCATATGGTCAATCGTCAGGTAGTCCTCCAAACGGAAGACGTAGCGCACGATGACCAGCAAGGTCACCACCATCGCGAAGCCGGAGAAGATGGCGCCGGCGACGAAATAGGGCGGGAAGATGGTCGAGTGCCAGCCGGGCGCCGTGGCCGTGGCGAAGTCGGTGGACACGTTGCTGTGCACCGACAGCACCAGCGGCGTGGCGATGGCCGCCAGCATGGCGTAGGCCACCTCGTAATGGTGCCAGTCCTTGGCGTGGCCCTTCCAGCCGAGCGAGATGACGCCGTAGAACTTCTTCCAGAAGCCGCTCTTGGCGATGCGGTCGCGCACCGTCGCCAAATCCGGGAGCATGCCCTGATACCAGAACAGGATGGAGATGGTGGCGTAGGTGGACACCGCGAAGACGTCCCAGATCAGCGGGGAGCGGAAGTTGACCCACAGATGCCGCTGGTTGGGATAGGGGAAGAGCCAGTAGGCGATGAGCGTGCGCCCGACGTGTAGCAGCGGGAACATGCCGGCCACCGCCACGGCGAAGATGGTCATGGCCTCCGCCGAGCGGTTGATGGCGGTGCGCCAGCGCTGGCGGAACAGGAACAAGATCGCCGAGATCAGCGTGCCGGCGTGGCCGATGCCGATCCAGAACACGAAATTGGCGATGTAGGTGCCCCACATCGCCGGCCACTGAATGCCCAGGATGCCCATGCCGACGATGAGCTGGTAGACGACGGCGGCGACGCCGATGGCGAAACAACTGGCGGCGATCAAAAATGCGATCCACCATTGGCGGGTGGGCTTGGCGAAGATCGGCGCGAGGATGTCCTCGGTGACCTTGGTGAGGGTCAGGCCCTCGCGGTAAATGGGCGGCTCCTCCAGCGGCGCCGGAACGGGACGCTGCGGGGCTACGGCCGGTTGCGTGCTCATGCCTGGTCCTCCGCGGACTTCCAGACGGGGATGTTGTGAACCTTCAATTGGTAATCAATGCTGGGCAGATTGTTCACGTCGGCCAAGACCTCGAAGCCCCGCGGGCCGCGCGCCTGCATCATGCGCGCATTCGGATCATTCATGTTGCCGAAGTAGATCGCCTCCGAAGGGCAGGTCTGCTGGCAGGCGGTCTGGAAGCCGCCGTCGGGGATGGGCACGCCCAATTGCTGCGACTTGATGTGCGCCGCGTTGATGCGTTGCAGGCAGAAGTTGCACTTCTCCATCACGCCGCGGCTGCGCAAGGTGACGTCGGGATTCAGCGCCAGCTCCAGCGGCGCGCCGCGCTCGTACTGGATCTCGCCATAGGCGTAATAGTTGAAGCGCCGCACCTTGTAGGGGCAGTTGTTGCCGCAGAAGCGCGTGCCCACGCAGCGGTTATAGACCTGGACGTTGATGCCCTCGCCGTTGGTCATGGTGGCGATGACCGGGCAGACGCTTTCGCAACTGGCGTTGACGCATTGCTGGCAGAGCATCGGCTCCAAAATGACGTCCGGATTCTCGTAGGCGCCGGTGTAATAGCGGTCAATGCGGATCCAGTCCATCTCCCGGCCCACCTGCACCTGGGTTTTGCCGACGATGGGAACGTTGTTCTCCGAATGGCAGGCGGCCATGCAGGCGTTGCAGCCGATGCAGGCGTTCATGTCAATCGTCATGCCCCAGTGGTTGCCGGGGAAGGTGTGGTCGGAGGTGCCGCCGTTGTGCCAAATGCTCTCGTCTTTTTGCGGCGGCACGTTGCCGGCCACGGGGTTGCCCTGAAGTTTTTCCAGCGTGGTGGCCAGCGCCACCTTGCGGCCTTCCAGGTAATTGTTCCCTTGGGGATTGGCCAGGTTGTAATACACGCCGGGCACCTTGCGCAGGCGGACCACGGCGCCGGAGGTGACGATCTGCTTGCCTTGCACGCCGGCCGCGGGGAAGGCGTTGACGCCGACGCCGTTGCCGATCATGCCCACCGAGGCGCGGCCCCAGCCCACCGCCAGGGTGGCGGCGTTGGGGTGGACGCCGGGCTGGCGCAGGATGGGCGCGCGCAGGCGGGCGCCGTTGGCTTCGAACTCCACCACGTCGCCGTGCACCCAGCCCAGGCGCTGGGCGGTGGCGGGCGAGACGGCGACGAAGTTATCCCAGCAAACCTTGGAAACCGGATCGGGGATTTCCAACAAGAAGGCGTTGTTGCCGCAGCGGCCATCGCCCATCATCGGGCTGACCACCAAGCTGAAGGCGAACTCGTCGCCGCTGGGCCGCGGAGCGGCGGCCGCGGCGGCTTGGGCGGCGGCGGCCAGCGCCGCGGGACGATAGCTGCGCGGCTTCCCGGCGGCGGCGCGCTGCTCCGCCATGGGGTCGAAGTATCCCTGGCGCAGCACACCGGTCCAGAAATCCTCCCAACTGCCGGCGACCTTGTACTTGCCGTACAGCTGCGTTTTCCACACCTGCTGGATGTAGGCATGGAAGTCCATCGGCTCGCGCTTGGCCGGCGCGGCCGGCGCCGCCGCGGGCGTGGCGGCTTGGGCCTGGGCCTTGCCCTTGGCGCCCGCCGTCTTGCCGGCGGCGGCCGCGGGAGTCGCGGGCACGGCGGCCGCCGCCGGGGCGGCCGAAGCCTGCCGGTCGAACTGCGTGGCGCCCGCGGTGCGGGCGATGGCGATCAGGCTGTCCTCGAAGGCGCGGCCGTCGAACAGCGGCTCGATGGTCGGCTGCACCAGGCTGTAGAGGCCCTTCTGCGGCTCGGCGTCGCCCCAGCTCTCCTGGCCGTGCAGGGAGGTAAGGACGACGTTGGCCAGGCGGCCGGTTTCATCCAGCCGCTGCCCGAGAACCACCACATACGGCACCTTGGCCAGGGCCGCGGCGAAATCGGCGGCCTGGGGCAGCGTGTACGCCGGATTGGTCCCGTGGATGACGATGGCCTGCACCTTGCCGGCGCGCATGTCATCGCACAGGGCCAGCATGTCGGCGTTGGAGCCTTGCATCTGCTGGCTGGGACTGACCGCGCCATCCACCGTGGCGCCTTCGTTTTCCAGCGCGGAGTTGAGGAAACCGGCCACCGCCTCCAGCTCCGCGGCCAGCGCCGTGCCGGCGGCCAAGCCGCTGGCGTAGACCAGGCCCTTGCCGCGGTGCTGCCACAACTCGGCGGCGGTTTGGGCGACCACGCCCGGCCGCAGCCCCGCGGCCTTCTCAATCTCCGCCGGCGCATAGGGCGCCAGCGCGGCGGTAACGGCTGGGTTGTTGGCGAACGCCGAACGTTTATCCACGACCACCAATTGATGCGCCACCGCCAGGGCGACGGGCAGCAGATCCTGCGGCAGGACGTAATGCCGCGTGTCGGCGTTCAGCCCGGTCTGCGACATCGCCGGCTCGAAGGCCACCACCCGCGACATCCGCTGCGGCTTGTAGCCATTCTTGCGGGCGGCCACGCTGGCCTCCACCGGGCTGCCGCCGGTGCTCAGCCGCAGCTTGCGCTGATGGCCGAAGCCGTACATATACTCCAGCGGCGAGGCGCCCTGCGCCAGCGGGTCGGCGCCGAAGGTCACCACCATTTCCGCGCGGTCAAAGAAGTAGCGCGGCACCACCCCGGCCCCATAGCCGGCGGTCTGCCCGGCCAGCAGGGCGTCGGGATTGAAGGCGTCATAGACGACATGGCGCGCGCCGAAGAACTGCGTGAACTCGGCGATCAGCTGCGTGCGCGCCGGCCCGTGCACGGTGCCCGTCAACAGCACGCCGTTGGCGCCGGCGCGGCGCAGGGCGGCGGCGATCTCCTTGTCAATCTCCCCCCAGGAAACCGGCTCGCCGGGCGTGATCTGGGGCGGAACGGTGCCGCGATCGCCGTCAAGGTCATAATTCTGCATCGGCGAGGCGGAATTGAACCGCACGTACGGCGACCGCGGCCCCGCC
>JAKAUF010000192.1 GCA_021827785.1 Acidobacteriota bacterium
TCCGGGCCAGGAAGGCGGCTTAGCGGTGGCGCAGGTGTTGTTCGGCGCGGTCAATCCCAGCGGCAAGCTGCCCATCACCATCCCCCATACCGTCGGCGACCTGCCCGATTACTACGATCACAGCCCGTCGGAAAACATCCCCTGGATCGGCACCAACCGCCAGCCCCTCTACCATTTCGGCTTCGGCCTCAGTTACACCACTTTCCGCTTCAGCCATCTTTCCGTTCACCCCGCTGTCATCCTGCCCGGCGGGCGGGCGCAGGTCAGCTTCGACGTCACCAACACCGGCCGGCGCGCCGGAACCGAGGTGGCGGAGATGTACATCCATGAGCGGTCGAGCGTTGTCGCCCAGCCGGTCTTGGAGTTGCGCGGATTGCGCCGCGTCGCCCTCCAGCCCGGCGAGACGCAGCGTGTGACCATTCCGTTGACTCCGTTCAAGCTGGCCCATTGGAACCGCCATCTGCGCCATGTCGTCGCGCCCGGCGCCTACGCGGTCAAGGTCGGCGGCAGTTCGAACGACCTGATCACCACCGTCCTCACGGTCGCCAACCCCGCCTCCGCCGCCGCGCAGCGCATCAAGGCGGCGGCCCGGGCCCGTTCCGCCGGCTTCGACCGCATCGGCCAGCGGCGCCCCTGAGCCATGCGGGAGCGCCGCGATCTTGCCGGCCTGCACAGCCAGTCCGTTCAAGGCGAGCCGGGCGCGTGGAACAGGCTTCAGCCTGTGTGCCGCAGGCATTAGCCTGCGGCTGACCGCCGGCGCAGCGAAAGCGGGATAGCCGTCCTCGGCTGTCATTCCCCGCCGCCGGGCGCAGCCACGTGGGGTATGCCTCCGGCTTGCGTGCGGACCGGCGCTCCCCGCCCCCAGGCGCCGTGCGCCTCCCGCGCCTTGCCGGTGGACAATGAATGCAACGAGGCCCACCGATGCCCCAGCCCATCACCACGCACCCCCAAACCAAGGCCGGCGAGCCCGCCGACTTCCGCCTCGACGGCCAAATCGCCCTCGTCACCGGCGCCGCCCGCGGCTTGGGCCGCGAGATCGCCCTGGCGCTGGCCCGCGCCGGCGCCGACGTCGCCCTCGGCCTGCTGCACCCCGACTCCGCCGCCGACGTCGCCGCGGAAATCGCATCCCTCGGCCGCCGCGCCCTGCGCCTGCCCATGGACGTGACCGATCTGGATCAGGTCCGCGCCGCCATCGCCGCCGCCGAGGCCCGCCTCGGCCCGCTCGACATCCTGGTCAACAACGCCGGCATCGGCTTCGCCAATCCCGCCGAAACGGTCCCGGAAGCCGAGTTTGACGCCACGCTGGCGCTGAACCTGCGCGGAACCTTCTTCGCCTCCCAAGAGGCCGGCAAGCGCATGCTCGCCCGCGGCCGCGGCTGCATCATCCAAATGGGCTCGCAGGCCGGCGCCGTGGCCTTGCCCAATGAATCCATCTATTGCATGACCAAGGCCGCCATCGCCCACTTGACCCGCTGCCTGGCCGTGGAATGGGGCGGGCGCGGCGTCCGCGTCAACTGCGTCGCCCCAACCTTCATCACCACGCCCGGCACCGAAAAATGGCTCGACGATCCCGCCTTCCGCCAAGACGTCATCACCCGCATCGCCGCCCTGCACCGCATCGGCCAGCCCCATGACGTCGCCGGCGCGGTCGTCTTCCTCGCCTCCCCCGCCGCCGCCCTCATCACCGGCCACACCCTGCTGATTGACGGCGGCTGGACCGCGCGCTGAGACCCGAATGCCGGGCCGCGGCTTGGGGCCATCTCCGGGCCTGCGGCCGGCCTCGGGCGAGATGATGGACCGGACTTGCGGACCATTGCTGCGGGTGCTAGCGTTCCTCCGTGGCCCGCAGCTGGACGCGCCGTGTGCTCCGCTGGGGCGCCCCCCTTTTGGCGCTCCTAGGCGCCGGCTGCGCGCCTCGGCCGGGCGCCTTCCGCCTGCGAGGGCCGAGTTGGGACACCGTGTTGGTGCCGCCCACGACGAGGCGTACGAGATCCGGCGCCTCACCCAACAGCAGCCTCCATTTGCGGCGCGGCGCCGCGCCGCGCGGTTGCGTCGCTAACACGCCCCTTATTCGCCTGGGTTGGCGCCGCTCCTTCTGGCATCGCCCACGGCCCATAGTGGTGCTGGAACAACGTGTGGCCAGGAACATGTCCAACTTGATGCGGATGCGGGCGCTCAAAGCATTTCGATCGAGACTGTTCCGGCTGGAGGCGCGGGGCTGCTTCGACGCCGCCCGCGCCGGCACGTTGATGGACGAGGTGGCCAGCGCCGCGCCAGTCAGCCCGGTGACGGCGTTCTACCTCCGCTACGGGCCCAGCCCCGCGACGGGCGTGGTCAACCTCGCGCCCGGATTCCGCCTGCACGCCGTTACCCTCGTGCGCTCGCGGCGCGGGCGTGTGGTGGGCCAGCAAACCGCCTGGTTCGCGGTCCGCGCCAGGCGCGGCGCGGGCGTCAGGGTGCAGCCCCTCAGCCGGCCGAAGATTCGATTGTACCTGTCTCACTTGCGCGCGCGGCGCCCTGGTCCGCTGCTCCTACGCTTTCCGCGGCCGGCGCGTTACTGGCGCCTTGCGTGGTGGCTAGGCGCCTCAAAAGCCAACCATAGCAACATGGTCGTCGCCGCCGCCAGCCGCGCCGCCCTGCAGCGGGCCACGGCCGCGGTACAAACTTACCCCGCCGCTTGCGCCGCCCTCGCGCCGCGCGGCGGCGCCGGACGCAGGCTGGCGTGGTGCCTACCCATTAGCCGCAGCACCGTTCTCACCGCCGAGCTGCCCATTCGGGTGCAAGGGCGGCGCCGCTACGTCCCTTTCGACCTCACCCTCGCCCAAGCGCTCAACGATCTCGGCATCGCCAACCCGGCGTCGTTGCTGCCCAAGCTGCGCGTGTGGCGGCGATTTCGCGGCCATCCGGCGCCGCTCCGCTTTGACCGCCGCAGCGCGGCAATCCTGGCCGTACCGCTCATGGCCGGCGATGAAATCCGCTGGTAGCACGTGGGTGAAGAGCGCGGCCGCCCCATCGCTTCCCAGCCCCCTGCTCCTGGACGGCGGCTGGACCGCGCGCTGAGACCCGAATGCCGGGCCGCGGCTTGGGACCATTTGCTGCAACCGCCAGTCTCACTTTTTCCGCCTCGTTTCGATCCACCGCGACTCATTCCAAACGACTTAGCGATCGCGCACGGAATGAAAATGAGACACTTTGAGTTCGCACTTTGGGCTCGCCCCAGACCCGGGCGGGCGCTCCCGCGCTGCCTTTCCCTCCGCATACAACTCACGCGAGTCACTCGACATCCAACGCAAAAGGAGCGAGGCTAGCCGGCAGAAAGAATCGCAACGGCGCGAACGGGGAGTGGCGAACGGGGTTCCCAACCCGGTCGGGCGTGCGGACAGGACCCGGCCCCCGCCTCTAGGATGTGCGGGATGCGCCGCGGGCGGCGGGCCCGGGACCGGCGCCCATCCATGGCTTCCGCCCCGCCGGCGGCGGCAAACCCGCGGGCGGGAGGCCGAGACGCCCGCGCCACCACTGTTCGCGGCTGAACTTTTCGCCGCTCCGTGCGTCTTACTGTTCAGGCTCAGCCGTAATTAGCCTGACGGGCCCAGGGACGATTGGAAATGATCGGACAGGATTTGCGTTACGGATGGCGCCAGTTGCGCCGGTCGCCGGGATTTGCCGTGGTGGCGATTCTGGCGCTGGCGCTGGGCATCGGCGCCAACACGGCGATCTTCAGCGTCATAGACGCCGTGCTGCTGCGGCCGCTGCCGTTTCCCCATCCGCACCAACTGGTCTGGCTGCGGGAGGATATGGGCTTTCCCGGGCCGTTCACCGGCCCCGATTTCCTTGCCTGGCGGAAGCGCAACCATACGCTGCAAGGCATGGCGCTATTCGCCGGCGCCAGCTACAACCTGACCGGCGGCGGCCGGCCGGTGCATGTGCAAGGGCTTCAGACCTCGGCCAACTTCTTTTCGCTGCTGGGCGCGCGGCCGCTGCTCGGCAGGACCTTCGCGCCGGGCGAAGACCAGCCCGGGCATGATCGCGTCGCGGTGCTGAGCTATGGGCTGTGGCGGAGCCAATTCGCCGGGCGGCGAAGCATCTTGGGCCGCGGCATCGAGCTCAACGACCGCGCCTACACCGTCATCGGCGTGATGCCGCGGGCTTTCCGCCTGCTGCGCAGCTACCAAATTTGGACGCCGGAAGATATGAGCCCGCAGGCGATGGCCAACGCCGGCTCGCACCAATTCAATGTGATCGGGCGCATGAAGCCGGGGGTCACCGTCGCCCAGGCGCGCGCCGACCTCGCCCTGATCGCCCGCCAACTCCAGCGGCAGCATCCCGACACCAACACCAACGTCGGCGCGGACGTGTTTTCCCTGCACCGCGAACTGGTCGGCGGGGCCCGCACCTCCCTGCTGATGATGCTAGCCGCGGTCGGCCTGGTCCTGCTGATCGCCTGCGCCAATGTCGCCAATCTGCTGCTGGCGCGGGCGGCGGCGCGGCAAAAGGAAATCGCCGTGCGCAGCGCGCTGGGCGCCAGCCGCGGCCGCCTGATCCGGCAACTGCTGACCGAGAGCATGATCCTGGCGCTGGCCGGCGGCGCGCTGGGCGCGGGGCTGGCCGTAGTGGGCGTGCGCGCGCTGGCGGCGCTGCCCTCCGTCCATCTGCCCGCGCCGCAAGCCATCCACGTCAACGGCGCCGTTCTGCTGTTCACCTTCGCCGTCGCGATCCTCACCGGCCTCATCTTCGGCCTGGCGCCCGCATGGCAGTTGTCGCGGCCCGAAGCCAGCGACGAATTGAAGGGCGCGGCTGGCGGCGGCAGCAGCGCCAGCCGCAGCCGCAGACGCCTGAGCCACGCGCTGGTGATCACGGAGATCAGCCTGTCGCTGATTCTCCTCGCCGCGGCCGGATTGCTGATGACCAGCTTCCTGCGCCTACGCGGCGCCAAGATCGGCGTGCGGGAGAGCGGCGTGCTGACCGCCCGCGTCAGCCTGCCCCGCGCGCAGTTCTCCCAGCCGCGGCCCATCTTGGCGTTCGCCCGCCGCTGGCTGGCGAAGGTCCGCGCGCTGCCCGGCGTGACCGCGGCGGCGGTGACCGATCACCTGCCGATGGAAGGGGGAACCAACGGCGTCATTACCCTGTTCGGCCATCCCACCAACCACAACAGCGCCGGCCAGTTGGTCGAGATGCACGGCATCACGCCGGACTATTTCCGCGTCATGGGCATCCGGCTGCTGCGCGGCCGGCAGCTGAACCGCGCCGATAGCGAGCGCGCCATAAAGCTGGATACCGCCATGCTGCCCTACATGCTGACCTCCGCCCAACCCAGCGCGGCGCTGACCCGCGACATGGTCTATCCCGT
>JAKAUF010000328.1:0-381 GCA_021827785.1 Acidobacteriota bacterium
TTGCTTACCGTTCACTGTCGGCAACTCGAGAAAATTGAAATCCGGCGGCGGCGAACTTAGCGACCATTCCAGTGTTCCTCCGCCCCAAGGATCCTTGCCGGCGGCCCGCCGCCAGCTCAGGTTGGCCAGCAGGTAATTGAAGATGAACACCAGCACGCCGGTGAACATGCCCGCCACGCCCCAGGTGGCCAGCATGTTCATCGCTCCCCAGTGCAATTCGGGAATGTAGGTGTACACCTCGCGCGGCATGCCCTTCAGGCCCAAAATGTGGAAGGTGAAGAACGTGACGTTGAAGCCGATGAAGAACAGCCAAAAGTGCACCTTCCCCATGGCTTCGTCCAGCATTTGCCCGGTGATCTTCGGCAGCCAGTAGTACAGCGC
>JAKAUF010000328.1:391-5325 GCA_021827785.1 Acidobacteriota bacterium
CAAGTGTCCGACCACGAAGTAGGTGTCGTGCACGGCCAAATCTATCGGCACCGAGGCCATCATGATGCCGCTAAACCCGCCGATCAAAAACACCACGAAGAAGCCCATGATGAACAGCATCGGCACCTTGAAATTGACCTTGCCGTGCCACATCGTGGCCAGCCAGCAGAAAAACTCCACCGCCGTGGGAATGGCGATCATCAGCGACGCGGCGGTGTAGAAGTTGCGCCCCAGCAGGCTGACGCCGGTGGCGAACATGTGGTGCACCCAGACGCTGAAGCCCAAAAAGCCGATGGCGATGGTGGACAACACGATCGCCGTGTAGCCGAACAAATGGCGGCGGGAAAAGACCGAGACCAAATCGCTGACGATGGAGATGCCGGGCAGAAAGATCACATAGACGATGGGGTGCCCCCAAAACCAGAACAAATGCTGGTAGAGCAAGACATCGCCGCCCTCGGCGGGGTTGAAGAACTGCGTGCCGAGGATGCGGTCGGCATAGAGGAACAGCGTGGAGCACAAGACCGCGGGAACGGCGAAGAGGATGATGAAGCTGACCACCAGTTGCGTCCACGCGAAGATGGGCATCCGGTTCAGCGACATCCCCGGCGCGCGCAGCCGCAGGATGGTGCCCAGCAGGCAGATGGCCACGCACAAATAGGAGATGTCGGCGAGGATCACCATCATGCACCAGTAATCCAGCCGGTGCCCGGGCGCGTACTGGGGCGTGCTGAGGGTGACATAGGAAAACCAGGCGGCGTCGGGACCGATGTTGCTCAAAAAACCGGCATAGAACAGCAGTCCGGCGAGCAGATAGAGGTAGTAGGCGAAGGCCGCCAGCCGCGGGAAGGCAATGTTCCGCGCCCCCACCATCAGCGGAATCAAATACACTCCCAGCCCCTCGAACATCATGGGAATGGCGAACAGCCAAATCATGGTGCTGCCGTGGGTGGTGAAGATTTGGTTGTAGCGATCCGGCCCCAGGAAGCCGTTCAGCGGCTTGGCCAGCTGAATGCGCATCAGCGTGGCCAGAATGCCGCCCACCAAGAAGAAGCAGAAGGAGGTGAACAGGAACTTCTTGCCGGTGTTGGTGTGGTGCACCTGGCGAAACCAGCCCGCAAAGCCCGTGGGCTCGCGCCAGGTTGCGGCCAGTTGCTGGCCGGGCCCCAAGTTTCGCAGCGTCCAATCGGTAACGGACATAGGCGTATCCCGTGATTCAACGCGGGGCGGTGGCGGCCGGCCGGCGCGTCTCCGCGGCCGGCGTCATCGCAAATGCTCCAAGTACGCCAGCAACGCGGTCAGCTGTTGCGGCGGAAGGGGATTGGGCGGCATCAGCACGCCGGGCTTGATGCTCTGGGGGTTCTCGATCCATCCGCCCAAATTGCCAATGTCATTGACCAAGATCGCTCCGCCGATGGTTTTGCGGCTGGCGAGATGAGTCAGATCAGGGCCTTCGTTCGACCCCGCCTGGGTGCCGCGGATGGTATGGCAGAGGATGCAGGCGTGGGTCAAAAACACCTGCTGGCCCTCGCGCTGCAAGGCGGTGGCCGGCGCCGCCGCCGGCCGCCGCTGCGCCAGCAGCCAGCGGTGGTACTTTGCCGCCGATTCGGCGACGACCAGAAAGCCCATTTCGGCGTGCTCGGCTCCGCAGAATTGGGCGCATTGGCCGCGGTAGACCAGGGGCTTTTTCACCCGGAACCAAATATCGGTTTGGTAGCCGGGCAAAAGGTCGCGCTTGCCGCGCAGGCTGGGCACCCAAAAGCTGTGGATGACGTCCACCGAAGTCAGCAGCATGTGGATGGGCACGCCGACCGGCAGATGGATCTCATTCGCGGTGGTGAAGTCATGTCCCGGCTGGCGGCTCAAATAATTGACCTGCCACCACCACTGGTGGCCAATCAATTGGATGGTCACCGGATCGGGTCCCGCCGGCGGGGAACTGTTCGCTTTCGAGCTGCGCACCGTCGCCGCCAGGAGCAGAAACAGCGCCAGCGTGCTGGCCACCACCGCCCCGATGACCCCGCGGCGGCCTTTTTGGTCGCCTTCCGGATTGGCAAACACCGGCGCCGGCACGGCTTGCCGCTGATGGCGGGCCATGCCGATGCTCATGTAGACGATGAGCAAAACGAACGCCGCCAGGCAGAAGGCGAAAAAGAACCAAAACAAATGCTGGATGATCGTCTCGTTCGGCCCCCCCGGATTGAGCACCGATTGCATGTTGTTGCGCCAGGGCTGGGCCGGCGCGAACCACAGGCAGAGCGCGGAGAAACGATAGGGCATCACGGCCTCGGCGCGTACGGCTGGGGATGGAGCCCGGTGATGCCGGCCGGCTTCTGCCGGGGCGCCATGTTCGGCGCCGGCGGTCCGGACATCGCATTCGGCCGGCCGATGGATTGGTTTCGCCCCAGTAGCCCGTTGAGGGAACGGATATACATCACCAGCTCCCAGATCTGATACTCCGGAATCTTGCCCCGCCAAGAAGGCATGCCCTTGGGCCGCCCCTCGGCGATGGTGGCGTAGAGATTGGCCGGCGCCGAGCCGAACTTCCAGTGCTGGGTGATCAGCGGCGGCCCGATCGCGCCGCCGCCGTTGGCGTGACAGCCGACGCAGTTATAGGCGTTGAACAGCTTGCGGCCCTGGGCCACGGCGGCATAATTTCCCGCCAGCGGATTGGACGGCGGCGGGGGAGGATAGCTGTGGCCGGGATACAAGTTGCTGACGGAAATGGCGGCGACGGAGAAGCTGTTGCCCGGGCCGGCGGGCGCCGCCAGCGCCGGCATCACCGCGAAATGCCGGTCTTCCCGCGCGCAGCCCGCCGCCAGCAGGGCCGCGCAGGCGAGCAGAGCGGCCATCGCCAGCGCCCCTGCGCGGCGTGTCCGCTCCGCCCCGCCCGGCAGCGGCGGGGCGGCGGTGTTAGGGCAGCGCGAACACATACAGCATCCCTCCTCGCGTGGTGTATTTGGGCAGCTGTTCGGTGGCGCCGACGAAGCCCAATGCGCCGGTGGGATCCACCGGATTGAGCTGGCCGGCGACGATCGCCCCCGCCCAACCGCCCACGCCGGACAGCACGGCGATGTATTGCTTGCCGTCCGGGCCGCGGAAACTGACCGGCTGGCCGATGACCCCGCTGCCGCATTTGAACTGCCACAGCAGCTTGCCGGTGACCGCGTCCACCGCCTTGAACCAGCCCTCCATCGTCCCGAAAAAGACCACGTTGCCCGCCGTCGCCAGCGCTCCGCTCCAGACGGGGAAGCGGTCGTCAATGTTCCACACGGGCCGGTTGGTCACCGGATTCCAAGCGGTGAACTGCCCGCCAAAGCCGCCCGGGGCGTCGTACATGATGACGTTCGAGCCGACGTACGGCGTGCCGGCGATGTAGTTCACCGGCGTGTCCTCTTTGTCCTCGCAAAGGTGGTTGTGGGGGATGTAGACCAGGTTGGTTTTCGGGGAGAAGGCGGAGGGCTGCCAGTCCTTGGCGCCCGGCGAGGCCGGGCAGAGGCCGCGCACGCGGATATTGAGCCGCGTGGCCAGGGCGCGCACGTACTCCAATTGGCCGGTCGTTAGGTTGACGCCGCGGGTGGTGGTGATGGGCGCGAAGGCCCGCGCGGAAAGCACCTGGCCGGTGCGGCGGGCGATCTCATACACATAACCGTTGCGGTCGGGATGCAGCAGAATGCGCCGCACGCGGCCGCCGATCGGTTCATCCAATAGGACGTTTTCGTTGATGCCGTCGTAGTCATATTCATCGTGCGGCGAGTATTGGTAGACCCACCGCACCTGCCCGTTGTCCGGGTCGCGGGCGAAGACGCTACTGGTGAACAGATTCCGCCCCGGCCGCTGGCTGGCATCCCAGGGCCCAGGATTGGAGGTGCCTTGGTAAATCAGGTTCAGCTTGGGGTCATAGGAGATCCAGCCCCAGACCGAGCCGCCGCCGGTGCGCCAGGCCCCTGCGGGCCAGGTGCTGACGCCGAGATTCTTGCCGCGGAATTGGGGATAGTACGGGTGGTAGCCACTGCCGATCAGCACCTGGCTGTCGGGGCCCTCGCTGTAGCCGCGCCAGGCGATGGCGCCGGTGCGCGCGTCCAGGCCCGCGACCCAGCCATGCACCCCCAGTTCGCCGCCGCTGTTGCCGACGATGACATGGTTTTTGGCCAGGATCGGCGCCATGGTCATCGTGCTGCCGTGCTCGATGGTGTCCAGCCGGGTCTTCCAGACCATCTTTCCGGTCTTGGCGTTCACCGCCACGGTGTGGTCGTCCAGCAGGTTGTAGTAGATGTTGCCGTAGCCGTAGACCGCGCCGCGGTTGACCGTATCGCAGCAGGCCACGCCCTGCGAGGAAGGGTCGGGATGCGGGTTGAACTTCCACTTCAGCGCCCCGTGCCTGTTGAGGTCGAGGGCGTACAGGATGTCCGGATAGGGGGTGACCACGTACATGGTCGCGCCCACCACCAGCGGCGCTGCCTCATTGCCGTGCAGCGTGCCGGTGGAAAACGTCCAGGCCAGTTGCAATTTCCCGGCGTTGCGGCTCGTGATCTGGTCCAGCGCGCTATAGCGCCAATCGGCCAAATTCTCCCCCGGCATCGTCCATTGGCCGTCTTGCGCCGCCACGGGTCCGGGATAGGCCGGGACCTGCACGCTGTTGGCCGGCACCGGCGCCAGCGGCGCGTTATTGCTGTTTTGGATGTATTGCGCCGGCCGGGGCATGGCGCCTTGGCCGGGCGCATGGGGCGAAACGATCGGGGGCGTGGCGTGCACCGCCGCGGCTCGCCGCGGCGTCTGCGCCGCGCCATGAGCGCAGGCGGCGGCGCCGAGCGTGCCGGCGGCGATCGCGGCTAGCAGCAGAAACAGCAGAAGCGGGCGCACGCTCGCGCGGGAAGTTCGGGGCAGCTTCCGAGTCATGCGTAGGCGAGAGATGAAGCGAGCCAGCGAGATCG
>JAKAUF010000139.1 GCA_021827785.1 Acidobacteriota bacterium
CGGACCGCCGGTCCGCACCGGAGGCATACCCCACATGGCTGCGCGCGGCGGCGGGGAATGACAGCCGAGGACGGCTATCCCACTTTCGCTGCGGCGAAGGTCAGCCGCGGGCTGAAGCCCACGGCACACAGGCTGAAGCCTGCTCCACGCGCTAGGCCTGGGGGCGCGGACCGCCGGTCCGCATGCAAGCCGGAGGCATACCCCACATGGCTGCGCGCGGCGGCGGGAATGACAGCCGAGGACGGCTATCCCATCGCTGTGTCGGGTCAGCCGCAGGCTAAAGCCCACGGCACACAGGCTGAAGCCTGCTCCACGAACGGACTGACGGGGCAGGCCGGCAAGATGGCGGCGCTCCCGCGCGGCTCAGGGGCGCCGCTGGCCGATGCGGTCGAAGCCGGCCGATTTCGCCCGGGCCGCCGCCTTAATGCGTTGCGCGGCTGCGGAGGCGGGGTTGGCGACGGTGAGGACGGTGGTGATCAGATCGTTCGAACTGCCGCCGACCTTGACCGCATAGGCGCCGGGGGCGACGACATGGCGCAGATGGCGGTTCCAATGGGCTAGCTTGAACGGCGTCAAGGGAATGGTCACATGCTTGGTCTCGCCGGGCGGAAGGGCGACGCGGCGCAATCCGCGCAGCTCCAAGACCGGCTGGGCGACGACGCTGGAACGCTCATGAATGTACAGTTCCGCCACCTCGGTTCCGGCGCGCCGGCCGGTGTTGGTGACGTCGAAGCTGACCTGCGCCCGCCCGCCGGGCAGGATGACGGCGGGATGGACCGAAAGATGGCTGAAGCGGAAGGTGGTGTAACTGAGGCCGAAGCCAAAATGGTAGAGGGGCTGGCGGTTGGTGCCGATCCAGGGGATGTTTTCCGAGGGACTGTGATCGTAATAATCGGGCAGGTCGCCGACGGTATGGGGGATGGTGATGGGCAGCTTGCCGCTGGGATTGACCGCTCCGAACAACACCTGCGCCACCGCCAGGCCGCCTTCCTGGCCCGGATACCAAGCCTCGAGGATGGCGGGCAGATGCGCGCTGATCCAATCCGTGGCGATGGGCCGGCCATTCACCAGGACCACGACGATGGGCACGCCGGTGGCGGCGACGGCGCGGACCAGTTTCTCCTGGTCGCCGAACAGGCTGAGGTGATCGCGGTCGCCGAGATGCTGGAGGCTCCAGGCTTCGCGGTCAATGGATTCGTTTTCGCCGATGACCAGAACCGCCAGTTGGGCGCGGCGGGCGGTGGCCACGGCCTGCGCGATGCGGCGCTGCTGGTGGGCGGGGTTGGGGAGATGAATGCCGTTTTCGTACCAGGCGTACCAGGGCGGCGTGCGGGCGTTGATTTCGGTGGTGATCTTGCAGCCGCGGGCATAGAGCACCTGCACGCCGCGGGCGGCGGCCAGCTTGCGAATGCCTTGCAAGATGCTGGTCTGGTGGCGCGGGCCGCGGCTGTAGCCGCCGAGATGGACGTATTTGGCGTCAGGGCCGATGACCGCGATCGTCCGGAAACGGTGCGCATCGAGCGGCAGCAAGGCGCCGCCGGCGGCCGCGGCGTTCTTCAGCAGGACGATGCTTTCCTGCGCCGCTCGCAGCGCCAGCCGGTCATGGGCCGCGCTGCCGACAATTTGATTGGCGGCGGCGGGATCGGGAACATAGGGATGATCGAAAAGCCCGAGGCGGAACTTTGCCCGCAAGATGTCGCGGACGGCGCGGTTGATCTCGCCCATGGGAACTAGCCCGGCGCGCGCCTCCCAGAGCAGGTTGCGGTAGACGGCGCCGTTGGAGAGGTCGAAGTCCACGCCCGCCGCCAGCGCCAGCCGTGCCGCGCCGGCGAAGTTGGGGGCGGAGTGATGGCGCCGCACCAGATCCTGCAAGCCGGAGCCGTCGCTGGTGACGTAGCCGCGAAAGCCCCATTCCTGCCGCAGCACCTTGGTCAGCAGCCAGGGATTGACGCTGGAGGGGATGCCGTCAATCTCGTTGTAGGAGGCCATGACGCTGCCGGCATGGCCTTGGCGGATGGCCACCTCGAAGGGAAACAGAAAATCCTGGCGCAGCTTGCGCTGGGAGAAGTTGGCGGGGCCGACGTTGGTGCCGCCCTCCGGCTCGCCATGGGCGGTGAAGTGCTTGGTGGTGGCGAGCACGTGATGCGCCCCGATCCGGTAATGCCGCCCTTGCAGCCCCAGCACCTCCGCCAGCCCCATGCGGCTGACCAGCCAGGGGTCTTCGCCGAACGTCTCTTCGGTCCGTCCCCAGCGGGGATCGCGGCCCAGGTCCAAGTCGGGGGCGAAGACCTGCGTCACGCCCTCGGAACGGGCTTCGTCGGAGGCGGCGGTGTAGATTTTGCGCGCCAGGGCGGGATCCCAGGTGCTGGCCAGACCGATGGGGATGGGAAACATGGTCGCGTGGCGGGCCATGAAGCCGTGCAGCGCCTCGCCGTAGAAAAAGGTCGGGATGCCCAGCCGGGTCTTTTCGATTTGATAGCGCTGGATGGCGTTGTGCAGAATGGCGAGCTGCTCCGGCGTCAGGCGGTTGCGGACGTTGAACTGCTCGGCCATCAGGCGGCCGAACTGGGAGGCGTGGAACGTTCCGGTGGTGTCCAGCATGCCGCCGGTGTGCGGAATCAGCTGCTCGATCTTTTCCTTCAGCGTCATGCGGCGCATCAGGCTGGCGACGCGGTCCGTGATCGCCAAATGGGGGTTCTTGTAGGCCGGTTGTGACTGGGCGGCAGCGGTCACGACAGTTACGGCGACTAAGGCCAGGAGGGCAAGGGCGCGGCGCATGCGGGCATCATGCCACAGGCGGCGCGCGCGCGGGGAGCGGAACTTGGCTTGGCGGGGCCGCCGGCGCTGCCGGCGCCGGGCTAGCCTTCCGGCCGCAGCAGCACCGCCCGCCGCGCGGCGCGGGCCACGCCGGCGTCGCAGGTCAGCAGCGCGGCCGGCAGCGCCTCGGACAGCGCGACGTAGGCGGCGTCATAGGCGGTCAGGCGATCGCGCAATTCCCACATGCGTTCGAGCAGCGGTTCGTGGGAGTGGCGCTCGAGGTCGAGCGCCCGCAGGTCGGCGAGCGCCTGGGCCGCGGCCGAAGCGGAAATGGCGCCTCGCCGCGCCAGGCGCCGCAAGGTTTGGGCTACCTCCAAATCCGCCAGGTGGGGGACGTGCAGGCCTTCCTTCGGGTCGCTGATTTCATCGGCGACCACGCGGCCAATCTCGGTGCCCAGCAGGAGCTCCACCAGCGCCGAGGCGTCGAGGACGATCATCGCGCGTCGCGCTCGGCGCGGAGGATCGCGGCCGCGCTGGGGCGCAAACGGCGCGGCGGCCGCGACCGCAGGCGCTCGAGCACCTCCTGCCGCGTGGGGCGCTCCAGCGCCTTGCCGATCTCGCGCAGGACGTAGTCGGACATGGACATGCCCTCGAGCGCCGCGCGCGCCTTCAGGCGCCGGTGCACATCGGCGGGAACATTGCGAATCTGCACCATCGTGGTGGCGGCCATTGGAAAACGATAGTTTCATCGCTTTCCCATTTCAAGCGGCGGGGAGCGCGCGCACCCGCCGGCGGTGGTTCCGCGCGCCGCGAGCGGCCGCCGTTTCCTGTTGCCTTCCCAAAGAAGCTGTGCGATGCTCTGTGGCTAGGCCACAGGAGCGGCCGCGGGACGGAGGAGCGGAGGATGGCGGAGGCGAACAAGAGCCCAGACAAGAGCGAAGTGCAGCCGGGGACGCTGGCGCTGATGGTGCTGAAGACGCTGGAGGCGCTGGGGCAGCTGCATGGCTACGGCATCGCGCGGCGCATCGAGCAGATCAGCGGCGACATTCTGGCGGTCAACCAGGGCACGCTGTATCCGGTGCTGCTGCGCCTGGAGCAGGAGGGCGCGATCGCCTCGCGCTGGGGGGCGTCGGAGAACAATCGCCGCGCGCGGTATTACCGGCTGACGCCGGCGGGGCGCAAGCGGCTGGCGGCGGAGGCGCGGGAGTGGCGGCGGACGGCGGAGGTGATCGGCCGGTTCATCGCGCTGAAGGCGGAGGGGGCATGAGCCGGCTGCGGCGAATATTGGCGCGGGCGGCGGGCCTGACGACGGCGCGGCGGGATGAGGCGCGGCTGCGCGAGGAGATGGCGGAGCATGTGGCGCTGCTGGCGGCGGAAAACGAACGCGCCGGGTTGCCTCGTGACGAGGCGCGGCGGCAAGCGGCGATGAAGTTTGGCGGGGTGGAGGCGGCGAAGGAGGCGTGGCGGGAGGAACGGCGGCCGGCGTGGCTGGAGGCCACGGGGCGCGATCTGCTGCGGGCGGCGCGGCGGCTGCGCGCCGCGCCGGGATTTACCGCCGTGGTGGTGCTGACGCTGGCGCTGGGCATTGGGGCCACAACGGCGCTGTTTAGCGTGATGGATGCGGTGATGTGGCGGTCGCTGCCGGTGCCGCACGCGAACCGGCTGGCGCTGCTGCGCTGGCAGGCGCGGCGCCCGCCGGCAGACAGCGACTTCTATTTTTTCCCTTGCCCTGGCGCGTCGGGCAACGGCCCGCGGAATCCGTCTTCTTGTACGTTCTCCGGGCCGATGTTCCGCGCCATCCGGCGGCGGCTGCGGGGCACGGCGCGGGCGTTCGCCTTCTTTCCTCTTTTCCGCGCGGTCATCGCCGCGCCCGCGGGGGCAATTGTTTCGAGCGGTTATTTTGTGTCCGGCGGGCTGTTTCCGGCGCTGGGGATCAACCCCGCGGCGGGACGACTGCTGGGGCCGGGGGACGACACGCCCGGGGCGCCGCCGGCGGCGGTGGTCAGCTATGCGTATTGGCAGCGGGAATGGGGCGGGAGCCGCGGCGCCATTGGCCAGGTGGTCACGATCAATGGCGTCGCCGCCACCGTGGTCGGCGTCACTCCCGCCGGCTTCCACGGGCTGGGGCCCGGCGACCGGGCCGGCATTTGGCTGCCGCTCCACATGGTCCAGCAGCTGAACCCGCGGTTCCCCGGGTTGAACGACACGGGCGCTCTGTTTCTGGAAATCGGGGCCGCGCTGGAAAATACGGCGGCGCGCGGGGCGGCGCAGGCGCGGGCGAACGCGGCGTTCCGGAGCGCAGCGCTGGCGGCACACGTTTTCCAGCGCGGAGACGGCGCGCGGGTGGCGCTGCTGCCCGCCGCGCGCGGGCTCAACACCGCCGCGGTGCTAATGTTCGCGCCGCCGCTGGAAATTCTGATGGCGGTGGTGGCGCTGCTGCTGCTGATCGCCTGCGCCAACGTGGCCGGGCTGCTGCTGGCGCGGGCGCCGGGACGGCAAAAGGAAATCGCCATTTGCCTGGCGCTGGGCGCGGGGCGG
>JAKAUF010000060.1 GCA_021827785.1 Acidobacteriota bacterium
CAGACTTCCGAGCGGGGCGAGAAGCGAGCAGAGCGAGGCGGGCGAAGCGAGGGCGACGCAGCGTACCCAGCCGTACGTGAGGAGCCCGAGCGGCGGCCGTAGCGCGGCGGAGGCCAAATGAGGCCCGACAAAGCTATGCGACGCTTATCGCCCCGCCCCTCTGGCGGCGAAAACTCCGCCCGGCCCACCCCAGACTTCCGAGCGGGGCGAGAAGCGAGCAGAGCGAGGCGGGCGAAGCGAGGGCGACGCAACGTACCCAGATGTACGTGAGGAGCCCGAGCGCACGCCCAACAAAGCTATGCGACGCTTATCGCCCCGCCCTCCACGGCCCTTAGACTTGGATGCCCGCGCCCACCGGCAGCCGCTCATCCACCACCCGCCGCAGCTTGCGCCGCGGGCCGCTGGGCCGCAGTTCGCCCCGGGGCAGAAAACGGAAGCGCAGTTCGTACAGCCCCATCTTCAGGTTCTTGTGGTAATAGGGAAATTGCGTCTCCAAGCGCTGCATCAGTTCCGTGCGCAGCGCTTCCGGATCGCTGTTGGCTTGCAGCTCCAGCCGCAGCTCCAGCACGTCCCGCGGCCCCGGTTGCGTCACCGCCACCTGCCAGTCGTCGGCCAGCCCCGCCGCCCCGCCAAACCACGTCTCGAAAATCCACGGGCTGATCATGCCCATGCCGCAGGAGATGATCTCGTCCCCGCGGCCGACGATCTTGCCGATGCGCCGCATGCAGCTCAACCGGCAGCCGCACGGCTCATCCGCGAACCGGGTAATGTCATTGGAGCGGTAACGGATCAGCGGCATCACCCGCCGGGTCAGCGTCGTGAACACCAGCTCGCCGTAGCCTTCGGCGTTGGGATTTAGAATCTCGAACTGGAAATTCACTTCGTTCAGGTGATAGCCGTTCTGCGCCGGGCACTCCACCCCCGTCGCGCCCAAGCTCTCCGTCTGGCCGTAGGCTTGATAGACCTTCGCGCGCCAGACCTTCTCAATCCATTGCCGCGTCGCCTCCGCCATGTTTTCACTGCCCGCCATGATGAACTTCACCGGCCAAACGCCGCGCTGCTCGGCGATTTCGGTCAGGCTCACCAGCCAGGCCGTGTCCACGATCAGGACGTTGAACCGGTAGTCCTTGACCCGCTCGTAGAAATCCTCCGGCGGCAGCTTGGACGCAATCACATGGAAGCAGCCGATGGCGTTCAGCGAATACAACAGGGTGATGCCGGCATTCCAGAAGGCGTAGTCGAAGGCGTCCACCACGCGGTCTTCCGGCCGCAAGCCCAAATTCCACAATCCCACCGCGCCTTCAAAGCCGATGTCCCGAATCTCCTCGTTGGAGAAGTAGACCCGCTTGTTGCGCGCCGTGGTGCCGGTGGTCTCGAAGCCGGCCTGCGCGGCGGCGCAGACGAACTCCTCCGTCTCCCGCGCCCGCAGGTCGGCGCTGGTGGTATAGAAATCGCCCAGATCGGCCGGCCGGCGCACGCCGCGCGGATCAATGCCCAGCGCCTGGAAACGCTCGCGATAGAAGCTGCTGCGCTGTCCCGCCCAGCGCACCGTGTCCTGGAACTCCGCCTGCTGCACCCGCCGCACCAACCCGGGCTTGATCAGCGGCGCGAACTTGTAGCGCCGCTCGATGCTGCGCCCGAATATCAGCGTCTCCAACAGCGTCGGCACCGCCTCAAACATGCGTCCTGCCTCCCAGCGCGAGGGGAGCGGAAATCGCGGCGCGCCGCCTAGCCGCCGGCGGCGAGTTGCGCCAGCACCGATTTCGACAATTCCCGCAAGGTTTCCAGCACGCCCGTTCCGTTGCACGCCACGGCCGGAATGACCGGCTCGTTGTAGCGCCGCAACTCCGCGGTAAGGCGTTCCACCGCCACTGCATTGCCCAGATCCTGCTTGTTGAGTTGCAGCACGTAGGGAATCTTGCCCAACTCGAGTTTTTGCTCGCGGAGGTTGTCCTCCAAATCATCCAACGCCTCCAGGTTGGCATCCAGCCGCGGCTCCTGGCTGTCGGCCACGAACACCACGCCATCCACGTTGCGCAGCAACAACTTGCGGCTGGCCGTGTAAAACACCTGGCCGGGCACGGTGTAGAGGTGAAAACGGGTGTGGTAGCCGCGTACGTCGCCCAGCTCCAGGGGCAAAAAGTCGAAAAACAGCGTGCGATCCCCTTCCGTCGCCAGCGACAGCATTTGGCTGCGCCGCTCTTCCGGCACTTGCCCAAAGATGTACTGCAAATTGGTGGTCTTGCCGCCGAGACCGGGGCCGTAATAAACCAATTTGCAGTTGATTTCGCGCGCGGCGCGATTAATGGTGCTCACAGGCGTTCCGAGGGACTCGGGCCAGTTATAACACACGCACGCCCCGCCACGGCAGCATTTCGCGTCACCGCGCCGGCCGCCTCGCCCCCGCTCCGTGCGCGCCGCGCCGCCGCCTTCCGCCCCCGGCTATTGACGCCATCGCCGCTTTGCCGCCTAATTGGAAGTTGCCCCCGGAACCGCCGCCGTGGCGGGGTCCCCAGGGCCGGAATCCCTTCTATGACCGCAGCATCCCATTCCCCCGCCCCTAGTCACCGTACCCCGGCTCATCCCCCCGACGCCGAGCGCCGCGCCGCGCTGGAGCAATACGAGGCGGGCATGAAGTATTACGGCCAGCAAAAGTTCGACAAAGCCAAGAGTTGGCTGGAGAAGGCTGCCCATAGCTCCGTGCGCGATGTCGCCGAACGCGCGGGCCGCCATCTCGCCGTCTGCGAGCAAAAACTCCAGTCCTCCGGCCCCACCCTGCGCAGCGCCGAGGATTATTACAACGCCGCGATTTGGCGGCTCAACCTGGGCCAGTACGAGGAAGCCCAGGAGCATCTGGAACGCGCCCAGAAGCTGGAAGGCAAGACCGGGCATACCGAATACGCCCTGGCCGCCGTCTACGCCCAGCGCAACGACGCCGACCATGCGCTCGAGCACCTGAAGCAAGCCGTCACCCTGGATCCGCGCAATCGCTTGCTGGCGCGCAGTGACGCCGATTTCAAGTCGCTCATGGAAGATCCCCGTTTCACCGAGGAAATCTACCCCGATTAACGGCGCAACGGCGCCGCTCCCGGGCCCCGGCCCGGCGCCGCCTGACATTATGGCCGCTACTGCCCTGATCGTACTTGCCGCCGGCCGGGGAACACGGCTGCGCTCCGCGTTGCCCAAGGTCTTGCACCACGCCGGCGGCCGCAGCTTGCTGGCGCACGTGCTGGCCGCCGGCGCCGCCGCCGGACTGCCCGCCGCCGACACCTTCGTGGTCGCCGGCTACGCCGCCGAACAGGTGCAGGCGGCGGTCGCCTCCAGCGGCGTCCGCGTCATCCTCCAGCAGCCCCAGCGCGGCACCGGCCATGCCCTGCAAGTCGCCGCTCCGGCCCTGGTGGCATACTCGCAAATCATTGTCTTGCATGGAGATATGCCGGTGGTCAGCGCCACCACCGTCAGCCGCCTGCGCGCCGAACTGGAGGCCGGCGCCGATGCCGTCTTGGCCACCGCCACGCCGGATACGCCCCGCGCCTACGGCCGCATCCTGCGCGACCGCAAGCAGCCCGAGCAAGTCGTCGCCATCGTCGAGGACCGCCAGGCCACGCCGGCGCAAAAGCAGATCCGCGAGTTGAACGCCGGATTCTATGCCTTCCGCCTGCAACCCCTCCTGGTCGCCCTGGGCCAGCTCGGCACCAACAATCCCCACGGCGAGTTCTACCTGACCGATACCATCGCCTTGATGGCCCAGGCCGGCGCCAAGATTCGCGCCTACCCTCTTCCCGACCCGGTCGAAATCTTGGGCATCAACGACCGCATCGAGCTGGCCGAAGTGGATTCCCTGTTGCGCCGGCGCAAAGCCGAGGAACTGATGACGCAAGGGGTCAGCATCTATGCCCCCGCCACCGTGGCGGTGGATCCGGAGGTGACCGCCGGGCAGGACTGCGTCCTCGAACCCGGCGTCCAGCTCCGCGGCCAAACCACCCTCGGCGCCAACTGCCGCATCGGCGCCTACTCCATCCTCACCGACTGTCGCCTGGACGACGGCGTCGAGGTCTTGCCGCACTGCGTGCTGGAGCGCGCCCAGATCGGCGCCGGCGCGCGCGTCGGCCCCTTCACCCGCCTGCGCGAGCAGGCCGAAATCGCTCCCGGCGCCCACCTCGGCAACTTCGTCGAGGTCAAGAAAAGCCGCATCGGCGAAGGCGCCAAGGCCATGCACCTGGCCTACCTGGGCGACGCCCAGATCGGAGCCCGCGTCAATATCGGCGCCGGCGCCATCACCTGCAATTACGACGGCGAGCAAAAACATCCCACCGCGATCGGCGAGGAAACCTTTGTCGGCAGCAACGCCACGCTGGTCGCGCCGCTGGAGATCGCCGCCGGCGCCTATGTCGCCGCCGGCAGCGTCATCACCGACCCCGTGCCCGCCGGCGCGCTGGCCCTGGGCCGCGGGCGCCAGGTCAACAAACCCGGCTGGGTCGCCGCGCGGAAGAAAAAGGCGCGTTCCTCGCGGAACGGCGGCTAGCGGCCGCCTGCGTTCCGGCTTGATTTGCGCGCCACTCTCCGGCCCCTAAGGCTCCCATGCTCGATCCCAACTTAATCCGGCAGCATCCTGATGAAGTCCGGGCCATGCTGGCCCGGCGCGGCGCCAGCGCCGATTTGGACCGCCTGTTGGCGGTGGACGCCGAGCGCCGCGCCGCCATCGCCGCCTTGGACGAGTTGCGCCACCAGCGCAAAACCTCCGCCGAAGCCTTTGGCCGCCGCCTGCGCGAACCTGGCGGGAAGGACCCCGAGGCCGCCGCCGCGCATCGCGAGGAAGCCCGCCAATTGGGCGCGCGGATCGCGGAATTGGAAGCCGCCGCCCGCGAGCGCGATCAGGAGTTTCAGGATCTGGCGCTGACCCTGCCCAACATGCCCCACGCCTCCGTGCCGCCGGGAAGAACCTCGGAGGACAACGTCGAGGTGCGGCGCTGGGGCGCCCCGCGCGCCTTCCCCTTTCCGCCCCGCGATCACGTCGCCCTGGGCGCGGAGTTGGGCATCTTGGACCTGGAGGCGGCGGCCAAGATCAGCGGTGCCCGCTTCGCCGTCTACCGCGGCTTGGGAGCGCGGCTGGAACGCGCCTTGGCCAACTTCATGCTCGACCTCCACGCCGCCCGCGGTTACACCGAGATCCTGCCGCCGGCCATGGTCAGCAGCCAAAGCCTGCGCGGCACCGGGCAGCTTCCCAAATTCGCCGCCGACCTGTTTCATTGCGAAGGCCACGATCTTTGGCTCATTCCCACCGCCGAGGTGC
>JAKAUF010000135.1 GCA_021827785.1 Acidobacteriota bacterium
TGTGAGATCGTGCACGCGGGGAACGGGGTGTTTCGCTGTGTGCGGCACGAAGCGGAGTGCGACACGGGCGAGGAACGCGATCCGGTGAATCGGCAAACGCTCCGCTGGACCGCATATTGTCCGCACGGAGCGGTGACACAAACGTTCTATCTCGCCAGCCGTTAAGCGCGCGGCGGCGCGCCGCCAGTGCCAGGGCAGTAAATCGGACCGGCCGGGCGGCCAGTTCCGAATCCGTGGCGCAAACGCTAGGATCATGCATCGCGTGTGCGCGCCATGACCCTCCATCGCAAGCTCTTCGTCGCTGCATTGGCATGGACCGCGCTGGCATGGTTGGGGGAAGTGCTGGCGCGCTGGACCGGGCCCGGTTTGGGTTTTGCGCCTCCATTTTGGCCGGCGGCGGGAGTGGGCATGGCGCTGATGTGGCTATGGGGCGAAAACGCCATCGTCGGCGCGATCCTGGTCGGCGGTGTCGTGGCGGCTTGGCTGCCGGGACATCCGGCCAGCGCTGCGATCGGCGCCAGCGATGCGGTTTGGAACGCGGCGGCGCTGTGGCTGACGGTCAAATGGTTGCGGCGCATGCGGTGGGACGGCGGGATGGCCACCATTTCCGCCGTGGCGATGTTCTTGGCCGCGGCGGCGAGCGCAGGGATGCTGGCCGCGGGCGGCGCAACGCTGCTGCGGTTCGGGCTGGGCAGTTTGCCGCGTCAGCCGGCGGCCTGGGCGCTGACCGTGAATGCGCTGGGCCAGGCGCTGGGAATCGTGGCTACGGTTCCGCTGGTATTGGCGTGGCGGCGGCGCGGATGGCGGCTGCCAGCATGGAAGGTTTGGCTGGAAGCCGGCGTCATCCTGGCGTTGCTGGTAGTGATGCTGCGCGTGTTCTACCTTTCCATGGGGCACCACCGGCTGGGTCCGCTGCCCTTACCCGTCATTCCGGTCGTGGTGTGGGCGGCGCTGCGGCTCGGCGGTTCCGGCATTTGCATGATCGGTTGGAGCACGCTGGCGGCCACGTTGTACCGATTTCGCCATGTCGTCTCCCCTCATCCGATGGCGGCCTACGTGCTTGCCATTCTGATCGCCACGGCGACCGGATTGCTGCTGGCGGGAACATGGGCGGAACGGGAGGGGGCGCGGTGGGCGCTGCAAGCATCGGAGCGGCGGTTTCGCGCCATGGTGGAACGCAGCGGGGATGCGTTCGCGCTGCTGAGCCGGGACGGCAACATTCTTTATGGGGGGCCGTCCACGAGCCGCCAAACGGGATATGCGCTGGACGAAGTCGTCGGCCGGGGCGCCGCGGCGTTTCTTCATCCCGCGGATCGGCGCGCCGTAATGGTCCATATGGCGCGGCTCCTGCGCCAAAACAATGGCAGCGTGCGGTTTACGTGTCGCTCGCGTTTCGCCGATGGACGCTGGCATTGGGTGGAAGCGCAAGCCACCAACCTTCTGGCGGCGCCGGAGATCAGCGCAGTCGTGGTCAATTACCGCGACGTGAGCGAGCGCCGGCGGCTGGAGGCGAGTTTATTGCAGGCTCAGAAGCTGGATGCGGTGGGGCGTTTAGCCGCCGGCGTCGCCCATGAGTTTAATAACCTGCTGACCATCATTCAGGGGCGCGCCGATCTGTTGCTGCATCGGGCCGACAACGGAGATGCCTGTAGCGGCCTGCAGCAGATTCTCCGCGCCAGCGACCAGGCCGCGGTGCTGACCAGGCGGCTGTTGGCTTTCAGCCAGCAGCAACCGTCGGCTTCGCGCGAACTGGATTTGAATCAGCTGCTCCTGCGCTTGGAGCCGGACATCCGCGAGTTGCTGGGCAGCAAGATTGCGCTGCAATTGAGCTTGGCTCCGAATCTGCCGTTGTTATATGCCGATCCTGCGTCCATCGAGCAGATCGTGCGGCATTTGGCCAGCAATGCGCGGGACGCGCTCAATACCGGCGGCGAAGTCAGTCTGCGCACGGAATGCGCGGGCCCCGAGCCGGGCGGCGGGAATCGCTGGGTCGAACTGGCCATCGCCGATAATGGCCGCGGCATGGACCCAGCAATGCAGGCGCGTGTGTTTGAGCCGTTTTCTAGCACCAAAGCGGTTGGCGAGGGCAGTGGGCTCGGCCTGGCCATGGTCTATGGACTGGTGGCCGAGAGCGGCGGGACCATCAGCGTGGAAAGCGCTCCGGGTGCGGGCACTACCTTTCGCGTGTGCCTGCCGGTTATGGGCGATGGCCCACGTCCCTTGGCCTTACATCCGGCGCTCGCCGCCAGCCGATTCGCCGCGACCAGGGCATAATTTGGCTTCATGCCCGATTTTTCCTCTTCCCTGCCATTGGTGGGTAAAGCGGTGTTGATCACTGGCGGGGCGCGGCGCATCGGCCGGGCGATCGCGCTGGATTTGGCGCGCGCCGGCGCCGCCGTGGCGTTTACCTACCGAAAATCCGCGGCGGATGCCTTTGAGACGGAACGGCAACTGCGGGAAATCGGCGCATCCTCGCTGGGAATCCAACTTGACTTGCGGCATAGTCACGCGATCCATGATGCCTTGGCCACCGCCCACGCGGCGCTGGGGCGGCTGGACATTATCGTGAATAACGCCGGACGCTACGAGGACGTGCCGTTCGAGGCGATCAGCGACGCGCAGTGGGATGCCATGATGGAAGCGAATCTGCGGGCGCCGTTCCTGGTCAGCCGGGAAGCAGCGCCGCTGTTGCGCGCCAATGGCGGCGGCCGGATCATCAATCTGGGATCCGTGGGCGCTACCCGCGCGTTTCCCACCCATGCGCATTACTGCGCCTCGAAGGCCGGACTGGAACACCTGACGCGAGTGATGGCGCGGGCGTTGGCGCCGGAGATACAGGTCAACGCGGTTTCGCCCGGACTGATCACCTTTGAACCGGAGTTGACGGCCTGGGAGCGGAAGATGGCGGCGCGGACGCCCATGCGCCGCGGCGGCAAGCCCGAGGAGGTCGCCGAGGCGGTGCGCTGGTTCGCCACGTGTAGCCGCTTCGTCACCGGCCAAGTGCTGCTGGTGGACGGTGGGCTATCGTTGGTGTAAGGCCCATGAAGTCGCATACGGAATATTGGACATTTCATACGCGCAAGCACCGGGAGTACATCAACATCACGGATCGGCTGGCGAAGACGCTGGCGGCTACCGGCATGCAGGAGGGCATGGTCCTCGTTTCGGCGATGCACATTACCGCCGGCGTTTGGGTCAATGACGCCGAAGATGGGCTGTTGGCGGATATAGACGCCTGGCTGGAGCATCTCGCGCCGTACCGGGACGACTATCGCCATCACCGCACCGGAGAGAGCAACGGCGATTCCCATCTGAAGAGCCTGTTGGTCCATCACCAAGTGATCGTGCCCATCACCCAGGGCCGCTTGGATTTGGGTCCGTGGCAGCAGGTCTATTACGCCGAATTTGACGGGCAGCGGCCCAAGCGGGTGATCGCCAAGTTCCTTGGCGAATAAATGGCGCGGGTCCCTTTGCCATCCCGTCCGGGCAGGATTCTGCTGCTTCATTTCGGCCAGATGGGCGATGCGGTGTTGGCGCTGCCCGCGGCGCGGGCGTTGCGGCAGGCCTACCCAGACGCCGAGGTGACGGTGCTGGCTGGACGGTCGGGCGCGGAGGTTTTCCGCTTGGCGGGTTTTTCCCCAGTCTGGGCGGTGGACCGTGCCGGCTGGCGGGATTCGCCCTGGCGGGCGGCGCGGGAAATGCCCGCGCTGGTGGCAAAGCTGCGGGGGCGGCGATTTGATCTCAGCGTGGACTTCCATTCTTACAAGGAGACCAACCTCCTCGCCTGGGCGGCTGGAGCGCCGGCGCGGGTGGCGATGTTGCGGCCCACCCGGTCGTGGCCGCGCTTGATCACCCACCCGCCGCCGCCGGACGACCCCACGGCGCATTTGCTGGACCGGTATTGCCATGTGCTGGAGCCGTTGGGGATTACCGTGCCAGACCGCCAACCGCGCCTGCGGGCGGACGCCGAGGTGCAGGCGTGGGCGGAGCGCGAATTGCCCGCGGAGCGGGCATGGTTGGGAATTTGCCCCGGGGCGGGCCACCCCAGCCGGCGGTGGCCCGCGGAAAGATTTGCGGCCGCCGTGACCGCGTGGATCCAGCCGCTGACTCCAGCGCCGGGCGTCGTGATCTTTGCCGGGCCGGAGGAGGATGAGGAGCAGTTGGCGAGGTTGCGGGAGTTGCCCGGCGCCCGGATCTGCCGCGGACTTTCCATTCCCCAACTGGCGGCGGCCTTGGCGCGATGCCGCGTGGCGCTTACCAACGCGAGCGGTCCCTCCCATATTGCCGCGGCGGCGGGTTCCGCGGTGGTGACCGTCGGCGAAATCCCGATGTTTGATCCCGTCGGCCGGGTGATTCCGGTGCGTGCCACGCGGTGGGTGAGGGACATTTCCGTGGCCGCCGTGGCGGAGGCGTTGGCGGCGGCATGGCAGAGCCCAGCGGCTGCGCGCTCGCCCGGGTGATCAGGCCCGATCGCCTCCGGACCATTGGAACGCCGCGTTTTGGGGAAGGCCCAGGCTCGCCAGCAAACGCGAAGTGAATTGCCGCACCGCGGCTTGCGGCGTCGTCGCGGCGTCGTAAAACGCCGGCATTACGGGAAAAATGATGCCGCCGGCTTCGCTGACGGCTAGCATGTTCCTCAGGTGGATCACGCTCAGCGGTGATTCCCGCACCGCCAGCACAAGACGGCGGCGCTCCTTCAAGCAGACATCGGCGGCCCGTTCAATGAGATTGTTTGACAGCCCATGGGCGATGGCGGCCAGAGTTCCCATGCTGCACGGCGCCACCAGCATGCCATCGCTGGCGTAGGACCCGCTGGCGATATTGGCGCCGATATCCTCCGGATCTAAATTCCGCAGCTTCGCCGGCAACGGATGGCATTCGGCCAGCGCCGTGGCCAACTCCGCTGCGGACTGGACGTTGTCCGCTACCGCCAGCTCCTCCTGCGCCACCCGCCGCGCATGACGGGAGACGACGAAATTGAGATGTCCGACGCGTGGATCGGCGAGGAGCATTTGCAAAGCGCAACGGCCGACCGCCGCGCCGCTGGCGCCGGTGACGGCCAAGGTAAGATTCAGTCCTGAAGACGAGGCCTCTGTCATTTTGCGTCTATCCACCGGCTGCGCGCCCCTCCCACGGCCTGGCGCGAGAGGTCCCGCACATCCCGCGTGCCGGTTATCGCCGCCGGCGTATGGGAGTAGCGCATGGGCCAGCCCAGCGCGACCGCGGAGCCGCGGTGGCAGCAACTCGAACCATCATTGTAGCCATTGCGCCGGAGCGCAACCGAGGCAGTGAC
>JAKAUF010000002.1:0-1287 GCA_021827785.1 Acidobacteriota bacterium
GACGGGGGCGGAGGTGGCGCTGCACGCCTATACCCAGGCGCGGGAGGACGCGCTGCAATTGTTCGGCTTCGGCACCGCGCGGGAGAAGGCCATCTTCGAGCGGCTGCTCAGCGTCAGCGGGGTGGGGCCGCGGCTGGCGCTGGCGGCGCTGTCGGGGCTGTCGGTGAACGAACTGGCGGCGGCGATCGCGGCCAGCGATTTGGCGCGCCTGACGGCGGTGCCGGGCATCGGCAAAAAGACCGCGGAACGCATCTGCGTGGAGCTGCGCGACAAAGTGGCGGAATGGGCGGCGGCCGAGGCGCCGGCGCCACCGTCCGCGCCGCTGCCCGCCGCCGCCGAAGAGGTGCTGTCGGCGCTGGTGAACCTGGGCTATGCGCGGCCGCTGGCGGAAAAAGCGGTGCGCCGGGCCAGCGAGCGGCAGCCGGCCGCGGTGGGCTTCGAGGAGCTATTCAAGCGCAGCCTGCAAACCATCGGCTAGACGGAGGCGGGTTACTCGAGGAACAAAAGCGGCGCCTGACTCAGCTGCTTGGCCAGCCTGATGTAGGCTGCGGTTTGCAAGACCGCTCCGAACGTGGCGACCGGCTGGAACGCGCCTGTTCCAAAGTACGCGGCGCGCTTGTCTTCATGTCTGCGACCGGAGACCCTCAGCAGGTGCTGTGCGAGAGTGTGCGCGTCCGTCCACCAGGCGGCCCTGGCGACCGCGGTTCGCGTGGGAAGATCGTATTCGAAGGCGGTCTGTACGTGCCAGACGTACACGGGCAGCCCCGTGTTGTTGGCGACGCCAGCCACGTCGTTGAAATCGTTGACGTCCAGCTGAAACTCTCTGATGTCCTGGATCGATCCCGGGCCGGACTTCAGCTCAATGTGGAAGAGGGCGTGTCCGTCGGATGCGGGGCCGTCGAACACGCAGAAATCGAGTTCGCGAAGCGCGCCTGCGCTTGCCCGCTTGCTCTTCTGCGCCCTAGCGAAAGGCGACAGCCGAACGGGCTCTGTCTCGACGATCCGGAGATTTGCGGAGGGGTCTGCCACAGAGCCCCAGATTTCGCGGACCGCGCGGCTCGCGGCGATTGACTTCTGGTAGGCGACAACCACATTCCAGCAGATGTTGCACACGAACCACTGTCTGAGCGCTACGGCACGGTGGGCACCGCACAGCCCGCAGAAGCCGGTTCGGTCATCGCCGTGGTAGACCGGCGGTCGGAGGTTAAACGCCTCCTGGGTCAGCCGGACCGCGCAGTCGTCGCAGTAGAAGGCGGCCTGGAGCGTGCGCGCCGAGTAGGGGCTGGT
>JAKAUF010000002.1:1297-5299 GCA_021827785.1 Acidobacteriota bacterium
AAGACTTCCGTGAAGTGTGGCAAGGGTCAATCTTAAGTCCAGTCTCGGCAGATGGCGGCTCCGCGGCGAGGCCCGGCGCCCCCGGGGGATGGGATAATCCGAAACATGGCGGCGGGCGCGGTCACCGCAAAGAGGGTTGGCAGGGGGACACGCGGGCGGCGAGTCGGCCAATACGCCACCCCGCCGGCGGTCGCGCACTTCATGGCCTCGCTCTTCGAGGCCGACCGCAAGGAAATTGCGTTGCTCGACCCCGGGGCCGGAGCTGGCGCGCTTACTGAGGCTTTCGTCTCGGAGATGTGCGGACGCCGCCCAGCGCCGGAGCGCCTGCGGGTGGTCGCGTATGAGTGCGACGGCGCATTGGTTCAGCATTTGCGCCGCACGCTGGAGCGATGCGAGCGCCAATGCCGGGGAAATGGCGTCGCCTTCTCAGCGGAGGTAATCGCGGGTGACTTTCTCCGGGACGCGGCGCAGTCCCTCCGGGGCTCGTTGTTGGGCGCGGGCCGGCGCTTCGATTGTGTTATAACGAACCCCCCGTTCGCGAAGATCCGCGCCGACTCCTCCGCCCGCCATTGGCTGCGCTCGCTGGGCACAGAGGTCAGCAATCTCTACGCGGGATTCCTGGCCGCAGCGCTTGCGCTGCTCACGCCGTCGGGTGAGTTGGTTGCGATTACGCCCCGCAGCTTCTGCAGCGGCGCGTATTTCCGCGCCTTCCGCGCCCAGCTCCTCGGGGCTGTGGGAATTCGCCACCTCCATCTCTTCGAGTCACGCCACGCGCCGTTCGGCGGCGACGGGGTGCTGCAGGAGAGCCTAATTACGCACCTCGTGCGTCCGGCCGACCGAGGGGGCATGGTGCGGGTTGCGGTCGGCGACCATCCCGCGGCTGGAGCGACGTGGTGGCGGCCTGTTCCTTATGATCGCGTTGTCCGGCCCGGCGACCCGGCCCAAGTCATCCACATACCGGGGGCACCGGGTGATGACGACGACGCGGCACTGATGGGCAACTTCCGTTCCCCGCTTTGGGCCCTAGGGCTGGACGTCTCAACTGGAAGGGTGGTGGAATTCCGCGCCCGCGATCACCTCGCCCCGCCTGGCGCCAGCGGCGCCGTGCCCTTGATTGGGCCCTCCAACTGCCGCCGCGGCGCCGTCGTATGGCCCGTCCCTGGGACAAGGCCGCAGGGAATACGGATTGCTGCCGCCGCGGACGGCCTTCTGGTCCCGGCCGAAACCTATGTGCTCGTACGGCGTTTTTCGGCGAAAGAGGAGCGGCGGAGGATTGTGGCGGCCGTGTATGCGCCGGCCAGTGGCGAGGGGCGCGTCGGCTTTGAAAACCACCTAAATTACTTCCACGCCGCTGGGCGGGGTATCCGACCAATGCTCGCCGCCGGCCTTTCCGCGTTCTTGAACTCGGGCCTGGTCGACCGCTTCTTCCGTCAGTTCAGCGGACACACGCAGGTGAACGCGGGCGACCTGAGGGCGCTTGGGTACCCCTCTGCGTTGCAGCTGGAGGCGTTGGGGCGCGCGTGTGCGTCAGGGCTGCCAGAGCCCGCGGCGCTCGACGAGGAACTGGCGCGTATGGCGCGGTGCGCATGCCCGGAGCTGCGCGACGTTCCGTGCGGTTAGGTTATGGCGCTCGAGATGGTGTGGATGGTTTGCTGCCGGCGCAGATGGCGGTACAACATGCGCAGCTGCTTGCGCTGCTGTTGCATCTGGCGATAGACCTGGCGTTGGATTTGCCGTGCCAGGCGCTGGCCCTCGACCTGTTCCTTTTCCAGGTCGCGGCGGAACCGGCGCCACTCGCCGGCGTGCGCCTGCAAATCCGCGGCTAGCTCCTGGTTCATCACCTGGGCCCGTTGGCGTTCCGCGGTGGCCCAGGCGGCCCATTGCGCGTTGTAGGCGGCGGGGCGCAGGTTCGAGATGCGCGGCAGATGCAGCGTCAGGCGGCGGCGGTGGCGCAGGATGGTGATGGCGAAGCGATGGGCGGCATGGCGCTCCAGCGCGGCGGCGAAGCTTTGGCTGCTGGAGACCGCATCGCCGCCGACGGCGAGGATCAAATCGCCGGCGTGCAGCCCGGCGTGCTCGGCGGCGCTGCCCGGCGTGACGCGGCGGACCAGCACGGCGTGGTCAGCGGCGTCGCCGAAATAACGCGCCAACTGGCCGGAAATGTCCTCCACCGACATGCCCAACTCCACCGCCGCTTGCGGCGTGAAGGCGAAATGGAAATCCATCGCGGGCATCGCCGGCATGGGGGGCATGGGCGGCATCGGCGGCATGCGCACGTGGATGCGCGGCATGGGCGGCATATGGAACGCGTAGGCGTCCACGCCGTGCCCGCCGAGCCATGTTGCGTTGGCGGCGGCGAGCGTGACGCGGAGCGTGCGCGGCCGGCGGGCGCGGATGACGCGCACGGCGACGGAGCGGTGCACGGGCGTTTCCCGCACCAGGCGGCTGAGCTGGCGGACGCCGATCACCGGGCGGCCGCGGAAGGCGACGATGACGTCACCGGCTTCCATGCCGGCTTTCGCCGCCGGGCTGCCGGGCGCCACGTCCTTGACCAGCGCGCCATTGGGGCTGCCCAGGCCCAGGGCATGGGCCTGGGCGGCGCTGAGATCGGCGATCGAGACCCCGAGCCAACTGCTTTGCCCGTAATAGACCACCGAGGTCGCCGGCGGCGCGGGCGGAGCGGGGAGCGCCGGACGGGCCTGAGCCGCCTGGGCGGCGAGGGGCAGCGTGGCGATCCCTAGCGCCAAGACGCCGAGGAGGGCATTACGCGGGCTGGTGCGACGCGGGAAGGAAAACAAGCAGCGCATACGGTTACCTCGATGCCGGCCGGGAATTGAGCTTGCGAATGTGGATGCCGCCGTTGCTGGTGGAAATGCGCAACTCCGGACCGCCGCCGTTGAGGGCGACATCCGCGGTGGCGCCGCCGGAACTGGCTGCGGCGGAGGCGATTTGGGGAATGTCGCTGGTCAGGCGTCCGCCGGCATGGGCGACGGCGTCCACGGTCAGCGGCAGGCTGGGTGGCAGGTAGACGAAGATGCCGCCGGCGGCCGTTTGCAACTGGGAGGCGGCGAACTGATCCAGCCCCCGGCGCGGCGGTGATGGTGGCGTGAATGGAGCCGGCGCCGGTGGCGGCGCGCACGGGACCGGCGGAGGCGGTCAGGTAGATGTTGCCGCCGCCGGTCCGGCAGCGGATGCCGCGGGCGCGGGCGATGCGGATGTTGCCGCCGCCGCTTTCCGCGCGCACCGAGCCGGCCACGGCGCCGAGGTGAATATTGCCGCCGGCGGTTTCCGCGATGACATCGCCGCCGGCGGAGCCGAGGGAAATGGTGCCGCCGGCGGTGGCGACATGCGCCGCGGCGGCCGTATGGCCGATGGTGATGTTGCCGCCTTGGGATTGCAGCTGCACCGGCCCGGCGGCGGCGGCCAAGGTGATATTGCCGCCGGCGGTGGTGGCGTGGACGCCGGCGTCGAGATGGCCGAGGATGACGTTGCCGCCGGCGGTTTCCACGCGCACTTCGCCTTGCACGGCGTCAACGGCGATATTGCCGGCGGCGGTGACGGCGTGCAACGCGCCGGCGAGACGGTCGGCGCGGAGATTGCCGACGCCGGAATGGACGCGAACGTTGCGCACCAGCGGCGGCACGGTGATGGCGATCTCGACATGCGTGTGGCCGGCGCCGGGACCGCGGCCGGTGGCGACGACGATCACGCGGCCCTCCTGGCGCACGCTGACGGGCCAAGCGTCCAGCCGGGCCCGGGCGCCGCTGCCGGCGCGAGTGCGCAGGCGAATGGTGTAACGCAGGGCGCCGGCTGGGCCGCCGGTGACGGTTACGTCCGCCAGTTCGGCGGCGACGCGGAGCTGCATGGGCGTGGAAACGGGGATGCTGCCTTGCACCGTGCGCGTGACCTGGCGGCCGGAGGTTTGCGCCGCCAGACGGGCCGGAGACAAAGCCAGGACCAGGATGGCGGCGAGGCCGGCGAGCGTGGCGAGGCGAAGGCGGC
>JAKAUF010000151.1 GCA_021827785.1 Acidobacteriota bacterium
CGGAGTTGCGCAGTTGGGCCTGATCGGCGGCGACGGTCTGCCGCGCCATCTCCACTTGATAGCGGTTGGCCTCGGCGGTTTGCAGCGCCGCCGCCTGCGCCGCGGCGGTGGCCCGGGCGGAATGGATGGCGGCGCGGTCGGCGTTGAGGGCGGCGACCATCTCATCATGGGTTTGCTGGCTGAAGATGCCGGCGCGCGCCAACTCCACGGCGCGGCGGGTGTCGGCGTTTTGCCGGGCGTACTGCGCCTGGGCCTGAACCACGGCCGCGCGGGCCGCGCGCGCCTGAGCCTGGGCCGCCACGACTTGGCTGGCCGTGGCCTGTTCGACCTGGAGCAGCGCGGCGCGGGCCTCGGCCACCTTGAAGCGGTCGCCATGCACCGTGGCCAGGGCGGCGCGGTGAACGGCGGCCAGATCATGCGCGGCGATGGTGGCGATCAGTTGCCCGGCGCGGACGCGATCCCCCTCCACAACGTCCAGCGAGGCGATCTGGCCCTGGATGCGGGAACTGACGATGACCTCATGCGCATCCACCGTGCCCACCAGCATCAAAGCCTGCGTGTGACTCGTGGTGAAGTAATAGATGCCCAGGGCGAGCAGGAACGTCGCCCCCAATACGAGGAAGATGCGCGTGCTGGCCTTCATGCCCTCCGCCTCCGCGGGTCCGCGCCCGCCGGCGTGGCCGTGGCGGCCAGCACGCTGCCCGCGACCCGTCCGCCGGCACGGCCCACGAAACTCGTTGCGCGCAGGCAGCCATGGAGCAGCGCCGGGTTCACGCGCGCGGCGGCGGCGATGGCGCCCATGCGGGCGCGGTCAAGACCAAGCTCGCTGAATTCCCGGATGGCGGCGGCGAGGATGCGGCTCCGAGCCTGGCTCGTCGGACGGCAGCGCCGTTGGCGGGAGTTCATCTGAATTAGCCGGTTAGTCAAATCTATGCCGTCCGCTCGCCTTTTCGCAAGCCTCCCTGATCGGCCCGCGGGATCCTCGCCAATGCTTGGCGCGGGCCCCAGCGCGGCTGCCCGCCCCAACGCGCGCCGCTGCGCGTTGGGGACCCCGGGTTCGCCGCGCGTCCCGCTTGCGCGCCGGCTGGGCCGGGGGCCCCAGGGCCCCAGCCCGGCGATCGCTTGGCGCGGGGCGTTGCCCCGCTGGCGCGTCGCTCCACCCCAACGCGCACCGCTGCGCGTCGGGGACCCCGGCTTTGGGGGCCGCGCCGCTTCGCTGGAGGGCGGGCCGCAACGATTGCCAGCGCGCCTCCGGCGCGGCGGAATTTCGCGGCCTTTCCGCGCCCGCTTTGCTCGCCGAGCAAACGGCGCGGCCCCCGCGAGCTGTTGGGCGGCTGGGTGCGGCTGCTTCCGCCATCGGCGGGCGGAAGCCGCGGCCTAACGGCCCGCGCGCACCGTGCCCGGTCCGTTTTGCCGAGCGCGGTCGGCAGGTCTTGCCGAGCGGGCGGGAATGCCCGGCGGGCTGTCAGCCAACGATGCTGAAAAGACACCGGTTAGGGCCGCGGCGCCGGATGGCGGGCGAAGTGCTTCCTAGGCGGCGTGATGCTTGCGGCCATTGCCAACGCGATCGCGGCGCCGCCGGTCAACCCGGCCGGCGGCGCCCCCGCGGCCACGGGAATGGACCGGAGCAATGGGAGCGGCGGAGCGACCGGTGGACCGACAGCGGGCTTTGCCCAGCACTTGGCCGCCGCGCAGGCGCCGGCGGCAGCGGCGGCGCCGACACCACCCAATCCGGCGCCAAGCCGGAACGAGCACGCAGCATGCGGGAATGACAAGCCGTCGCAGCCGGGCGGCCATGCACCCGCGCACCATCATCGCCCACCCGTCGCGCACCTAGCGGCGTACAGCGCGGCTCCAGCCGCGCCGCGCGGAAGCGCACCGCGGGAAGCCGGCATTGGCCCTGGAACTGCGAGTGGCGGCTCACTCGCCGGCAAAACAGCGCGGGCGGCGGCGACCGCAAATGGCGGGGGCACGGGCGCTGAGCCGCCGCGATTCGCGGGGTCGCCGGCGGTGAGGGCACTGGCCGCGGAGCTCGGCGGCGTGGCGCCCGACCAAGCGGGCAGCGCAGCGGATCCCGGCGGAAAGCCTTCGGCAGGTAACGCCGCAGCGCCGCGCTCCAGCGGCCAGTCGGCGCCGTCAGCGCCGGAGGATGCCGCAAAGACCAAGGCCCCGGGGCCCGCCCAGGAAGCACCGGCCGCCGGCGCCAACGCCGCGCAAGTGACCGATGAGATGAAGCTAGTGACAACTTCCGATGCGGCGGTGCAGAGCGGCGGCCCTGGCCACGGCGCGGCGACCGCCGCCCAGTACGGGGGAGCAGCAACGAACGGAACCGAACGCGCAACGCTGGGGGCCGCGCACCGAGGCACGGCGCAAGCGACCGCCCCGGCTGCCTCAGCGCCGGCGGCGAAGGGCGCCGGGAATGAAGCGGCGGCGAATCCAATGGCCTGGGCGGCGCAAAACGAAACGACCGTAACTCCCGCGGCGAACGGAACGAACGTGGCGTTGGCTATGGCGCCGGGCGCGCCATCCATTTCGCCCGCTGGCGCGACAAGCGGCGCCGCAGCCAGCGCACCCGATACCGGGGCAAGCGTGACATCAGGGGCGGCGGCCAGCCGCGGGATGGCGACGGCGGCGAACGGACCGTCGGCGCCGGCCGGCGACGGCAACTCGTTGCCGGCAGGAGCAGCGGCGGCCACGGCGCTCCGCCCGCCGGCCGGCGCGGCGGTACAGGGATCGGCAAACGCGGGCGGCGGCGCATCTTCCGGCGCCAACAACCCGCCGCCGCACGGAGGCGCCGGCAGCGGCGCGGATGCCAACGGTGGGCAGCACGGTGGCAATAGCCAGCCCGAGGCGGCATCGCCGCGAACGGCGGCTGCCTTCTTGAAATCAGCCGCCGCGACCGCGAACGTCGCAGCGGCGGCGAAGAGCCGCGGCGATAGCGCGGCGCCCGCCGCCGCCCGGAGTTCAGCGGCGGGCGCAACGGCAAGCGATGGGCCGTCCACGACGGCGCCGATGGCGGCGGCGGCGCCGCCGGCTAGCGGCGGCGCGGCGGCAACCGGAAGCAACGCGGCGGTGCCCAGCGGCAACCTGGCGTCCCAGCTGACCGCGGCGGCGGCGCCGCCGCCGGAGCTGGCGCCGGCGGGCAACAGCCGCCAACTGAAGATTGAAATCCAGAACGACGCCCTGGGCGCGGTGGCGGTGCGGGCGACGATGCGTCCCGCGGGACTGGAGGCGGCGATTCAAGCCTCGCGCGCGGAGACCCAGACGGTGCTGCGGCAGGATCTGCCGTTGCTGCAACAAGCGCTCAGCGCGCACAACATTCGTGTCGGCTCGCTGACCGTGGCCAGCGCGCCGGCAAATCACGGCAGCGCCGGAAACAGCAACAACAGCGGCGGCAACACCGGCAATAGCGCCGGCGGCCAAAACGCGTTGGGGTCGAATGCCCAAGATGGGGGCCGGCAGAGCCGGCAGCAGCAGGGCGGAACGCAGACTGTCCACCGCGCGCTGGCGGCGGCGGACGAGCCCCATGCGGGCGGCGTGCTCCGAGATGTCCATCCGGCGGCGGCAACCGCGCCGGGCCGGCTGAGCGTGCGCGTATAGCGAACTTCGCGGGAGGAAATGATGAGCCTGAATATCACCAATACCGGCGCGCCGCCCTCCGCGGCGGCTACCGCCACCAGCGGGAGCGGCTCCGGTGGAGTAAGCAGTCCGAACAGCCAGTTCGGACCCAACTCCTTCATTCAACTGCTGACGGCGCAGCTGCAAAACCAGACGCCGAGCAGCACGCTGGATCCGAATCAAATGATGACCGAGCTGGTGCAGTTCAACAGCTTGGAACAACTGATGAGCATCAACCAAGTCCTCACGCAGCAATTCGGCCTCGCCGCCGGCGGCGGGACAACACCGGCCACCACCGGAAGCACGAAGACCGCCTCCGGCGCCGTTCAATCCTAGGGAGATCGCCATGTCCGCGTTTTCAATTCCTTTGTCCGGCCTGGACGCCTATTCTTCCGCGCTCTCGGCCGTTTCCAACAACCTGGCCAACCTGAACACCACCGGCTACAAGACCGAGACGCCGCAGTTCAGCGACCTGTTCTACCAGCAACTGGGCAGCACCGGGAGCGGCAATCCGATCCAGGTGGGCAACGGTTCGACCATCGGCGGCACGGAGACCAACTTCGCGACCGGCAGCCCACAAAGCACCGGCGTGCCGTCGGACGTGGCCATCCAAGGCAACGGCTTCTTCGTGGTCAACACCAACGGCGTCACCAGCTATACGCGCAACGGCAACTTCAACGTGAATAGCGCGGGATACCTGACGACCAGCAGCGGCGGGTTGGTGATGGGCTATCCGGCGCTGAACGGGGTGATCAACCCGAACGGCGTGCTGGGACCGATCGCCATGGGCGCGGGACAGACCAGCCCGCCCAACGCCACGGCCAACGTAACGCTGGGCATGAACCTGAACGCCAGCGACTCGGTGGGGGCAAGCTACAGCGCGCCGGTGACGATCTACGACGCGCTGGGGGCGAGCCACCAATTGACCTTCACCTTCACCAAAACCGCCGCCAACGCCTGGGGCTACACCATCACGGCGCCGCAATCGGACATCGCCGGCGCCGCCACCAATCCGGTCACGCTGGGCAGCGGAACCCTGAACTTCAACGGCAGCGGGCAGCTCACCACCACGGGACCGGTCGCGGTGACGATGCCGGCCGGCGACACCTGGGCGAATGGCGCCACCGTGCCGGCGACGCTGTTCAACTGGCAATTGGCTTCCGGCGGCGCCCCGGCGATCACGCAGGTGGCCAGCCCATCCGTGGTGCTGTCCAATGTTCAGGACGGCTACCCCAGCGGCACGCTGTCCAGTTACAGCGTGCAGCAGGACGGAACGGTGGAGGGGACCTTTAGCAACGGCCGGTCGGCGGCGCTGGGCCAGATCGCGCTCGCCAACTTCGCCAACTTGCAAGGCCTGATCCGGGATGGCAACGGCGCCTACTCGTCCACCCTCGGCTCCGGGGCGGCGAACCTCGGCGTGCCGGGCACCGGCAGCCTGGGCACGGTGGCGGGCGGCTCGCTGGAGCAGTCGAACGCCGACATCTCGACCGAGTTCACGCAGTTAATTCAGGATGAGACCGGCTATCAGGCCAACTCCCGGGCCGTGACCACCATGAACAACGTGGAGCAGGCGGCGATCAGCCTGATTCCCTAACCCAGGCGGGCGGCGAAACGGCGGGCGGGGGGCCAAGCGGCG
>JAKAUF010000206.1 GCA_021827785.1 Acidobacteriota bacterium
CAAATTTCCCCGTTGGGCCATCGCCTACAAGTACGCCGCCCGCCAAGCGGTCACCGAGCTGCTGGGGATCGAGGTGCAGGTCGGCCGCACCGGCGCGCTGACGCCGGTCGCGGTGCTGAAACCCGTCGCCGTCGGCGGCGTCACCGTCAGCCGCGCCACGCTGCACAACGAAGATGAGATCCGCCGCCTCGATCTCAAGATCGGCGACTGGGTCGCCTTGGAGCGCTCCGGCGACGTCATCCCCAAGGTCCTCCGCGTCGAGCGCCACGCCGCGCACGGCCAGGAGTTCACCATGCCCAGCCGCTGCCCGGTCTGCGGCGGCCACGTGGTGCGGGAGGAAGGCGAAGCCGCCTGGCGCTGCGTCAACCGCAACTGCCCGGCGCAGTTGAAGGAAAGCCTGCGCCACTTCGCCCACCGCGACGTGATGAACATCGAAGGCCTGGGCCCGGCGCTGCTGGATCAGTTGGTGGACAAGCTGGGCGTGCGCAACATCGCCGACATTTACGATTTGACCGCCCGGCGAGAGGAATTGGCCGGCCTGGAGCGCATGGCCGACAAATCCGCCGACAACGTCCTGGCGGAGATCGAACGCAGCCGCGGGAACGAACTCTACCGCGTCATTTACGGCCTCGGCATCCGCTTCGTCGGCGAGCGCACGGCCAAGATTTTGGCGCGTCATTTCGGCGACATGGACGCCTTGGCCTCCGCCTCCGCCGCGGAGCTGGAGCTGATCGAGGAAATCGGCCCGCGCATCGCCGAAGCCATCGTGGACTTTTTCGTTGAGCCCGCCAACCGGGAATTGATCGAGCGGCTGCGCGCCGCCGGCCTGCGCTTCCATGAGGAGTTGTCCGCGCCCCGGCAGCGGCCCACCGTCGCGGGATTGAAATTTGTACTCACCGGAACCCTCGAGCACCAGACGCGGGAGGAGGCCAAGGAAAAGATCGAAGCCGCCGGCGGCCGCGTCGCTGGATCGGTCAGCGCCAAAACCGATTACGTCGTCGCCGGCGCCGAACCCGGCTCCAAGCTGGAAAAGGCGCGGCAGTTGGGCGTGAAGGTGATCGGCGAAAGCGAATTGGAAGCCCTGCTGCGCGGGGAAGCGAATTAGGACCGCGGGCTTTGCCTACGGCGCCGCCTGGCTCTGGGCAGTGGGATAGCCGTCTCGGCTGTCAGATCGAGGCGGCAGGCGCGGGCCCCGCCGCGGCGGGACAGCCGTCCCGGCCGTCCGTCACGCTGGGGCCGACTCACTCCGCGGCCGGATAGGTGACGCGCTCGCCGTCCACGCGGGCGAAGGGCGTCAGCTGCGCGGGACGCCGCCGCCCGGGGCCGATAATGTGCTCGACGGCGATGCCGCGAGCCAGCAGGGCGTCGCCGATAAGGGAGCGATGGCAGCGCCAGGGCACCGCCTCGGCGCACATCACGGCGGTCATCGGCGCGGCGGCGCTGGGCGGCTCGCCGGCCAGGACCAGCAAATCCGATATGCCGGCGGCGAACTCCGGCGTCTGCATATAATCCGCGAAGCCCCGAAAGGAAGCATTTTTCCAGCCGGTGTTGATGGAATCCGGCCTTGCACGGCGCAGGCCGCCCAGCGCGGCCATGTGGACGTAGACGATGCCCGCGGCGGCCAGCGCGGCGGGCATCACCTCCTGCCCGAACTGCGGATTGTGGCGCGAGCGCGGCACGGTGCGGACATCCACCAGCCGGCCGACGGCGTTGGCGCCGAGCAGTGCCAGGAAATCGTCCCACGGGCGGTTGGAGTGTCCGACGGTAAGCAGGACCATAGCAAGCAGGACCAGGGCGAATGGCGAATGGGCTGCGCCGCTGCACGCCGCCCGATGTTGGCATCGCCCCGTACGGGCGATGTGCTCGCGGGCTGCCGCCGGCGGCGCAATGCTCTACTCTAAGACCCTATACCGCTTTTGCCATGCCCCCGCCGCCCCAGCCCACCACGCCCGCGCCGCCCACGGCGGACGCGGCCAAGATCGCCGCCTGGGCGGAAGCGATCCGCGGCGGCGACAGCCGCGCCTTGGCCCGCGGCCTCAGCTTGGTGGAAAGCGGCGGGCCGCAGGCCGAGGCCTTGCTGAAGGCGCTGTTTCCCCACAGCGGCGCCGCCGCCCTGATCGGCGTCACCGGCGCGCCCGGCGCGGGCAAAAGCACGCTGGTGGCGGAGCTGGCCGCCGCCTATCGCCATTGGGGTGAAACCGTCGGCATTCTCGCCGTGGACCCTTCCAGCCCGTTCACGCATGGCGCCATTTTGGGCGACCGCATCCGCATGCAGCGCCATCACGCCGATCCCGGCGTCTTCATCCGCAGCATGGCCACGCGCGGCTGCTTGGGCGGGCTCGCCGCCGCTACCTCGGAAGCGGCGTGGATGCTGGACGCCGCCGGGCGGCGCCGCATCTTGATCGAAACCGTCGGCGTCGGCCAGGACGAAGTGGACATCGTCCAGCTCGCCGATGTCACCTTGCTGTTGCTGGTGCCCGGCATGGGCGATGAGGTGCAGGCGCTGAAAGCCGGCGTCATGGAAATCGCCGACATCTTCGTCATCAACAAGGCCGACCGCGGAGCGGAGCGGCTGGAGCAGGAACTGCGCGCCATCCTCGGCCTGGCGCACCGCGAGGACGGCTGGCGGCCGCCGATCATCCCCACCGTCGCCACCGAGGCCAAGGGCATCGCCGAGTTGCAAGCCGCCATCGGCGCCTATCTGGATTTTCTGGCCGCCGAGGGCCGCGGCGCGGCGCGCCGCCGCCGCCGCTGGCGGCAGCAGCTGGAGCGCATGCTGCGCGACCGCGCCTATCAGACCTGGGTGGCCCCGCGCCTAGGCGCGGAAGATTGGGAGCGGCTGGCCGGAGATATCGAAAGCCGCCGCCGCGATCCGTTCACCTTGGCGGAGGAGATTCTGCGCAGCCCCGCCGGCGCGCCGCCGCCCGCGGGCCGCGCCACCTAGCGACGCGCCGCGGCCCGTGCGGCGCTTCGACGCCAACCCGGGGGCGTTATCACCCGACGAGCGGGTTGCGGCAGCGCAGGGAGGGAAAGCGGCTGAAATCCCGGTCCGCGGTCCAAAGCTCGCGAACGCCATGCAGATGGCAGAGCGCCGCGATGTGGGCGTCATGCACCAGCGGTCCGGTAGCGCGGGATTCCGCCAGCGTCCGCTCCAGCGCCGCATCATAGCCGGGCGCCTCCGCCAGCAGGCGCAGGGCTGGCGAACGCCGCCAGGCAGCGAAGGCGGCCAAAGCCTGGGACATCGGCGTGGGACGTTGAAATAGGCGCGGCGAGGTGACGACCGCGAGAAATTCGTGGACGCAGGGCCAGGGCACTCCCCAGTCCTCGGCCCCTTCCGCCAGGGCGGTCAGCGCGGCCAGCGCGCCGGCATGCCAGGGACTATCCCCGCGCGAGGAGTAGACCAGCAGGTTGGTGTCGCAGGCGATCAACCGCCATGGCCCTCGTAAATCGCGGCGCGAATCTTTTCCCACGACGCGTCCTCGAACTCCGGCGTCATGCCGCCGCCGCTGAACACCACCGGCCGCAGCTTGAACGGCCTGCGCGGATGCTCCTCAAGCTGGCGGCGCAGGCCTTGCTCGATCAGCTCCCGCAGGGTGATTTTCTCCGCCGCCGCGACCCGCTTCGCCTGCCGGAACAGCGCGTCGGGAAGCTCCACCGTGGTCTTCATATGGGTAACCATATCACCAAATATGGGTATATGGGTGACGTGGCGTGGCGGCGGGCCTAGGATGCGGTGGCAGCCGCGCGGCGGCCTAATGCGGCAGGCTGGCGGCGTAGAGATACCAGGCGGCGTGCGGCAGCCACTGCTCGGTCCAGCGCCAGTCGGTATCCTTGCCCGTGACGGTGTAACCGAGGTTGTAGGCGATGCCGTCCTCGCCGTGCAGGCCGGCGGTAATGCCGTTGACGATGGAGCCGGGGGCGCTGGTGTATTGCCAGGAGCGGAAGAACATGTACGGCGCGCTGCCGTGCCCGCTGCCGTTCAGCATGCAGGCGCCGTAAGGATTGCGGCCCAGAATCCAGTCCAGCTGATCCCAGGCGTAGCGCTCCAGCGCGGCGTGAAACTTCCGGTCCTGGCGGAAGTAGGGTGCGGCTAGGCGCGCCGCCGCGGCGAGCGATGCGATGCGGGCGTTCTCCCCCTGCCACCAGGGCGCGGTGACGGTGTCGTGGGGAAAGAAGAATGCGGTGCGGATTTTGCCGTGCGGGCCCATCTGCACCAACTGGCGGGCATAGCCGAACGGGTTGTTGACCTGATGCGTGACCCACAGTTCGAACTGAAGCGAGCGGCGCACGGCGGCCAGCGCGCGGCGGCGATTCGCCGGGCGGGCGATGGCGGCGTATTGCAACAGGCTAACTACTGGCAGCCCGGCATCCACGGGATGGAAGAATGGCCGCGGGCCGGAGGCGACCTGCCAATAGTTGCGGTAGGGGCCGCGCGTGATCAGCCGCGCCTCCATGGCGCCGGCCCAATGGTCGGCGGCGGCAAGATAAGCCGCCTGATGCGTGGCGCGGTAGAGTTCCGTGGCGGCCAGCAGGGCGGAGTAGTCGTCCAGCAGATTCGCCGGCCCGCCGTTCATCGCCCGGTTGTGCGTTTGCAGAAAATGAAACGCCGACTCCGCCGCGCGGCGGTAGCGGGCCGGGGAGAAATGCCCGTCCGGGGGCATGGTGCTGGCCAGGGCCAAGGCGGCGACGGCCATGCCGCCGCCGGCGCGAAAGCTGATTTGGTACTGGTAGGGCAGCGGCGCGGGATGGGCTAGCACGCCGCCGGCGCTGGTGGGTTTGGTCTTGATGGCGGGGCGGTAGGCAGGGTTGTCCATGCGCCGGTCGCGGGCCCATTTGTGCACGCCCGGCGCGCTGATGCCGGGAACGAAGGACTCGCCGGGGCGCTGCGCCCGCACCAAAAAGTCGGCGCCGTACAGACCCTCATCCAGCAAGCGGCGCTCGTACTGGGTGAAGTTGGGATTATGGCGGGCTTGCAGCACGCGATAGGTGGCCAGCAGGCTCCAGGTGGTGAGGGGAACGGGCTGAACGTCGAAGACGTTGGTGAAGCCCAGTTCGGAGAGATGAATGCCGTAATCGCCGGTGGCGTCATACCAGCCGCCGCGCAGATTCAAGAAATGTCCGGAATGCGCCGGATCGGGAATGTGCCCATCGGCGCGGTTGAAGTCGCCGCTGGCGCGCTGGCCCTTGAAGTAATAGATGACGTTGGAAATGGTATTGCGCGCCAAAACGTCATGTTGGATGGCGAAGGGA
>JAKAUF010000452.1 GCA_021827785.1 Acidobacteriota bacterium
CATCCGTCCCGGACCCATCACCGGCGACATGGTGAATCCTTATTTGCAGCGCCGCGCCGGCCGCGCCCCGGTGACCTATCCCCATCCCTGCCTGGAGCCCGCGCTGCGCCGCACGCTGGGCGTGCCGCTGTTTCAGGAACAGTTGCTGCGCATGGCCATGGCCGTGGGCGGCTTCACCGGCGGCGAGGCCGAGGAGCTGCGCCGCGCCCTGGGCTCGCACCGTTCCGAGGCGCGCATGCGCGCGGTCATCGCCAAGCTGCGGGCGCGCATGGCCGAGCGCGGCATCGCCGGCGCGGTCGCCGAGGAGATCACCGCCTCCATCACCTCCTTCGCGCAATATGGCTTCCCCGAATCCCATGCCGCCAGCTTCGCGCTGTTGGTCTACGCCAGCGCCTATTTGAAGGCGCACCATCCAGAGATCTTCTACGCCGCGCTGCTGAACAACCAGCCCATGGGGTTTTATCATCCCGCCACGCTGGTCAAGGACGCGCAGCGCCACGGCGTCCGCGTGCTGCCCGTCTCGGTGCACCGCTCCGCCGCGCTCTGCGAGCCGTTGGCGCCGCTGCCCCGCGCCTCCTTCCGCCTGGGGCTGAACTACGCCCGCGGGCTGCGCGCGGAGGCGGTGGCGGCGCTGCTGGCGGCGCGGCCCTTCGCCTCGGTGGACGATTTGGCGCGCCGCGCGCCGCTGCGCAAGGACGAGCTGCGCCGCCTGGCGGCCATGGGCGCGCTGGCGGATTTGCCCGCGCAGCCATCCGCCGAGGAGCGCCTGCGCCGCCGCCCGGCGCTATGGCAGGTGGAACGCGCCGCCCGCCCCTCCGGCGCCCTCTACGCCGGCCAGGCGGAGGATGACGCCGCCTCCCCGCTGCCGGAAATGACCGCCACCGAGCGCCTCGCCGCCGACTACGCCGGCGCCGGCGTCACCCTGGGACCGCATCCGCTGGCGCTGCGCCGCGCCGCCTTGGCGGCGGCCGGCGTCCGCACGGCGCGGCAACTGGCGGCCATGCCCGATGGCCGCCGGGTGCGGGTCGCCGGCATGGTGATCGCCCGGCAGCGGCCGGAAACCGCCAAGGGCATGGTCTTCATGAGCCTGGAGGATGAGACCGGCATCGCCAACGCCATCATCTCCCCGCCGCTGTTCGCGGCCCATCGCCTGCTCTGCGTCTCCGCCCCGCTGTTGGGCATCGCGGGCATTCTGCAAAACCGCGACGGCGTCGTCCATGTCCGCGCCCAGGAGTTCTGGGCATTGCCCGAGCCCGCGGCCACGCCCGCCGCGCACGATTTCCACTAATCGCGCCGGCGACCACCCTGTCCCGCCGCGCTTTATTTGCACCCCCCGATCCACTACACTCGACAGGTTCACCCATCCCGCAACTCGCCAAGGAGACCTCCATGCGGCAACCCCGTCGGCCGTCGGCCCGCCCGTCCCGTTCCCTGCCCGTGTGGGCCCTGCTGCTGGCCGCGCTGGCCCTGCCCCTGGCGGCGCAACTGCCCGTGGCGCAGCTGACCGCCGGGCTGCGCTGGCGGGAGATCGGCCCCTACCGCGGCGGCCGCACGCGGGCCGTCAGCGGCGTGGTGCAGCAGCCCAATGTTTTCTATATCGGCTCCGTGGATGGCGGCGTCTGGCGCTCCAATGACTACGGCCGCACCTGGCATCCCATCTTCGATCACGAGCCTACCGGCTCCATCGGCGCCATCGCCGTCGCCCCGTCCGATCCCAAGATCATTTATGTCGGCAGCGGCGAAGGCCTGCACCGCCCCGACCTGGCCACCGGCGACGGCATGTACAAATCCACCGACGGCGGCAAAACCTGGACCCGCATCGGTCTGACGGACACGCAGCAGATCGCCAACGTCGCCGTGGATCCGGACAATCCCAACCGCGTCTTCGTCGCCGCCCTGGGCCATCCCTACGGCCCCAATCCGCAGCGCGGCATCTTCCTCAGCACCAACGGCGGCCGCAGCTGGACCAAGGTGCTCTACAAAAACGCCTACACCGGCGGCTCGGACGTCGAGATTGATCCCCAGAACCCCAACATCGTCTACGCCAGCTTGTGGCAGGCGCAGGAAGCGCCGTGGGAGAACGGCGAACTCGGCGGCGCCGACGGCGGCCTCTTCAAATCCACCGACGGCGGCCGGACTTGGACCCAGCTGACCAACGGCCTGCCCAAGAACACGCAGCAGGTGGATATCGCCATCGCCCCCAGCGATCCCAGCCGCCTGTACGCCACCGTCGCCATCGGCAATCCCATCGAAATCTTCCGCTCCGACGACGCCGGCGCCCGTTGGTATCGCGTCACCACCGATCCCCGCCCCGCCCTGCGCATCGGCGGCGGCGATATTCCCGTCCCCAAGGTGGATCCGCGCAATCCCAACGTCGTCTATACGTGCAGCACCGTCATTTGGAAGTCGGTGGACGGCGGCAAGACCTGGACCGGCCTGCGCGGCGCGCCCGGCGGCGACGATTATCAAAACCTCTGGATCAATCCCCGCCATCCCCACATCATGCTCGCCGGCAGCGACCAGGGCGCCATCGTCACCGTCAACGGCGGCGAGAGCTGGAGTTCCTGGTACAACCAGCCCACCGCGCAGGTCTATCACGTCGCCACCGACAATGCCTTCCCCTATCACGTTTGCAGCGGCCAGCAAGACAGCGGCTCGGTCTGCATCTCCAGCCGCGGCAACTGGGGTGAGATCACGGTGCGCGATTGGCTGCCGGTGGGCGCCGAGGAGTACGCCACGGTGGCGCCCGATCCGCTCAACCCCAACCTGGTCTTCGGCGGCAAGGTCAGCCGCTTCAACTGGAAGACCGATCAAACCGCCAACGTCGCGCCGCTGCCCCTCGGCGGCAAGAACTTCCGCGCCCTGCGCACTGAGCCGCTGGTCTTCTCGCCCGCCAATCCCAAGGCGCTGTATTTCGCCGGCAACACGCTGTGGGTAACCACCGACCTAGGCCAGAGCTGGAAGCAAATCAGCCCCGACCTCAGCCGCAAAACCTGGACCGATCCCCGCGTGCTGGGTATGTATCGCGGCACCCGGCCGGCCCAGCCCACCCGCCGCGGCGTCATCTACGCCGTCTCCCCCTCGCCGCTAAAAGCCAACCTCATCTGGGCGGGCACCGACGATGGGTTGGTCTGGATCACCCGCGACGGCGGCGCGCATTGGACCAATGTCACGCCCCCCGGCCTCAAGCCCTGGGACAAGATTTCCTCCATTGACGCCGGCCACTTCTCACCCGGCGCCGCCTACATCGCCATCAACACCCTGCGCCTGGATCAGATGACGCCGCGGCTGTATCGCACCGAAAACTATGGCCGCACCTGGACGGCCATCAACCATGGCATCGCCGATAACGCCGCCACCGACGTGCTGCGCCAGGATCCCAAGGACCGCGATTTGCTGTTCGCCGGCTCCGAACGCCAGGTCTGGGTCTCGTTCAACAACGGCGGCGATTGGCATTCCCTGCGGCTCAATATGCCGGCCACCTCGGTGCGCGATCTCGAGATCAAGGGCAATGACCTGATCGCCGCCACCCATGGCCGCGGCTTTTGGATCCTCGACGACATCACCCCCTTGCGCCAAATCCAGCAGGCCGCCGCCGCCCAGGTTTATCTCTACCGCCCGGAAAAAACCTATCGCGTCCGCTGGGACACCAACACCGATACGCCGTTGCGCCCGGCCACGCCCGCGGGACAAAACCCGCCGGATGGCGCCATCCTCGATTACTATTTGGCGCACTCCGCGCGCGGTCCGGTGACGCTGGCCGTTTATACCGCCGGCGGCGAGCTGGTTCGGCGCTACTCCAGCGCCAATCCCCCGCCGCCCATCAATCCGGCCAAATTGGGCGTGCCCGCCTATTGGCAGCGCCCGCCGCAGCCGCTGTTGGCGACCGCCGGCGAGCATCGTTTCATTTGGAATCTGCATTACGCCCCTGCTCCCGGTTTGGGCCGGGGCCTGCCCATGCAGGCGGTGGCGCACGACACTCCGTTCAGCCCCAATGCCCCCTGGGTCCTGCCCGGCATGTACACCGTCAAGCTGACCGCCGATGGGCGGACCTATTCGCAGCCATTGCGCGTGGTCATGGATCCGCGCGTAAAGACGCCCGCGGCCGGGCTGCGCCGGCAGTTCGTGCTTTCCATGCGCATGTACCGCGGCATCGTCCGCCTTTCCGCGGCGCTGCGCCGCGCCCAGGCGCTGCAAACGCGCTTCGCCGCCCTGCGCCGCCAGGCCCGCGGCGCCGCCGCCGTGGCGCTGGCCGCGGCCAGCCGCCGCCTGGATGCCCTGGCCGGACCCCAGGGCCGCGGATTTTTCTTCTTTTTCCGCCACCCCGCCACGGGCGCGCCCACGCTCGTCGGCTTGCGCGGCAGCTATGCCCGCCTGATGGGCGTGCTGCAATCCGCCGACGTTACCCCCACCACCCAGGCTGCCGCGGCGGTGCGGCGGCACGCGGCGCAACTCCAGCCGCTTTTGGCGCGCTGGCGCGCTTTTGAGCGTTCCCTGCCCGCCCTGAACCAGAAATTGCAACAGGCTGGCCTGTCCCCGGTGCCCTTGGCGGCGGGACGATAATAGAGCCGCGCCACCGGCGGCGGCGACGAAAATAGAACCGCGCCACCGGCGGCGGCGAGCAACCAGCGCGAAAAACCATCAGGAGAGACGGCATGAACTATTCGGAACACCAGCGGCGGCTTTGGACGGTGATCGCATTGGGCGCGGCGGCGGCGCTGTGTTTGGCGGCCAAGCCCGCCCCCCGGCCCCAGCCCCCGCGCCACGCCGCGCAGATGCCGGCGGCGAAACCCGCGGCCAAGTCCAAGGTCAAGACCGCCGGCGAAATGCTTCCCGGCCTGACCGTGCTCAAGGACATCCCCGCCAGCGAGTTCATGCCCACCATGCATTACTTCACCGTGGCGCTGGGGGTGAAATGCGAGTTCTGCCACGTGCCCGGCAACTTCGCTTCCGACGCCAAGCCGCACAAGCGCCGCGCCATGCAGATGATTCGCATGGTCGAGGCCATTGACCGCGACAACTTCCACGGCTTCCCCGCCGTCTCCTGCTACACCTGCCACCGCGGCTCGAACCACCCCGACGGGATTCCGCCGCTGCCCGGCGTCGCCGCGGCCCCAGGCCTGCATCCGCCGCAGGGCCAAACCGCGCTGCAAATTTATCAGCGCTATATCGCCGCCATCGGCGGCCAGGCGGCCATCGCCCGCGTGCAAAGCCTGGATGCGGCCGGCACCTTTACCGGC
>JAKAUF010000039.1 GCA_021827785.1 Acidobacteriota bacterium
AACTGAACTACGTCCCCGCACGGGACGCACGATTTTTTGAGTTTAGCATGCGCGGCCCCGCACGGCGGGCCGCCGCGGGGCGCGGCTGCCCCGGAATGCATGCCGGCGGGATGCCGGCGCATGATGATGGGCGCGGGCCCCAGCCCCGCCGCCGGCGGGGCGTCCCGCTTACGCGACCGCCGGCCGAAACGCGCGTGCAAATCCACCGATCTTGGAGGATGATGGCGGGGGCGCCGCCAACGGCGCCGGCCCAGGGAGGTTCGCCATGCCCGGCGCGGTACTCGTGGCCTATGCGGTCTTCGCGGTGGTTTTGCTCCTCGGCGCGGGGCTCATCTTCGCCCGCGGCGAATGGTCCCGAGCGCGCGGCTGGGATCGCTTGGTCCTGTTCGGCCCGTTATTCTATGCGGCGCCGGTCGCCGCCTTCGGCAGCGAGCATTTCACCATCACCCAGGAAATCGCCGCCATGGTCCCGGGCTGGCTGCCCTGGCATGTCATCTGGGCCTATTTCGTCGGCTCCTGCTTTATCCTCGCCGGCCTTAGTCTGGCGACCAAGATCCGTTCCGGGCTGGCGGCTAGCCTACTGGCGCTGACGTTTTTCCTTTTCGTCGTGCTGATGGACGCGCCGGGCTGGGCGCACGATCTCCACAGCCGTTTCGCGGCGGCGCTGATGCTGCGGGAATTGGCTTTCTCCGCCGGACCGCTGGCGCTGGCGGCCAGCCTCGGCGCTTTGGACCGCGGGAGGGCGAAGTCGGCTGGGAAGCTGGCGGCAACCGTGGCGCGATATTGCATCGCCGTCGGCGTCGCCTTTTACGCCGTCGAGCAATTCTTGCACGGCCGGCATGTCCCCGGCCTTCCCCTGGAAGCGGTGACGCCAGCGGGCATCTTCGGCCATGCGGTCTGGACCTATTTGACGGCGGCGGTCTATGCGGTCGCCGGCGTTTTGCTGCTCCTCGGCATGCGCACGCGGGCGGCGGCGACGGCGGTGGGCGCGGCGGCGGTGTTCGTCGTCGTAGTCGTCTACATCCCCATGGCGTTCCTGGAGCACACCAGCTTCACCGGCTTCAACTATCTCGGTGACACGCTGATGTACGCCGGCACGGTCCTGTTGCTCGCCGGGGCCATGCCGCATGGGCCGATGCCGCATGGGGCGAAGACCTCCGCAGCCAGCGCCGCGGCCGCGCCCGCCGCCGCCAGCGGCGAATAGCGATCGCGCCAAGCGCACCCTTGTGCCACACGCGAAGTCCGCTCGAAGAAAGTGGGATGGGCGTCCTCGCCTGTCCGCCATTTCGGCATCCGAGGACGGCGGCTGCGCTGGGCAGCCGGGGACGGCCACCCTACTCTGGCCCTGGGGGCGCGGGCCGCCGGCCCGCAGTTTAGCCGGTGCGGACGAGGCCGTCCGCGCCCCCAGGGAAAGCGCCGCCGCGCACTTTTTGGCAGCCGGGGACGGCGGCTGCGCTGGGCAGCCGAGGACGGCTACCCTACGGCCTCCCGCAGCAGATCCCGCGCGATCACCAGCCGCTGAATCTCGCTGGTGCCTTCGCCGATGGTGCAGAGCTTGACGTCACGGTAGAACTTTTCGGCGGGATATTCCTTGATGAAGCCATAGCCGCCGTGGATCTGCACGCAATCGTCGGCGGCGCGTACCGCCGCCTCGCTGGCGAACAGCTTGGCCATGGCCGCGGCGCGGGTGACGGGCTGGCCGGCGTCCTTCAGCGCCGCCGCGCGGCGCGTCAGCAGACGTGCGGCCTCCAGCGCGGTCGCCATGTCCGCCAGCTTCCATTGCACCGCTTCGAACTCGGCGATGGCCTTGCCGAACTGCCGCCGCTCCAACGCATAGCGCCGCGCGGCGTGCAGCGCGCCGGCGGCCAGCCCCGCGGCCAGCGCGGCGATGCCGATCCGCCCGCCGTCCAGCACGCGCAGCGCATCCACGAAGCCCTCGCCCTCGGCGCCCAGCAGCGCGTCGGCGGGCAAGTGGCAATCGGCGAAGACCATCTCCGCCGTGTCGCTGGCCCGCATGCCCAGCTTGTTTTCCTTTTTCCCAGCCCGGAAGCCCGCCGTTCCCTTCTCGACGACAAAAGCGGAGATGCCGTGCTTCGCGGCCTGCTTCCCGGTCACCGCCATGGCCACGCAAACATCGGCGTGATGGCCGTTGGTGGTGAAGGTCTTGGAACCGTTCAGCACCCAGCCCTGCGCATTGCGCACGGCGGTGGTGCGCGTACCGCCGGCGTCGGAACCAGCGCCGGGCTCGGTCAGGCCCCAGCAGCCGATCCATTCCCCGCGCGCCAGCTTGGGCAGGTAGCGGCGCTTTTGCTCTTCCGTGCCGAACAGAAAGATATGGTTGCAGCAAAGCGAATTGTGCGCCGCGACGATCAGCGCCACGCTGGGATCCACCCGCGCCAGCTCCTCGATGGCGATGACGTATTCGGCATAGCCCATCCCCGCGCCGCCCAGCTCCGGCGGGAACAGCATGCCCATCAGCCCCATCCGCCCCAGCTCGGCGACGACCTCGCCCGGCCAGGCCTGCGCTTCATCCCACTCCATCACATGCGGCGCGATTTCCTTTTCCGCGAAGGCGCGGATAGTGCGCTGCAAATCTTGCTGTTCCGCGGTCAGTTCCAGTTCCAAAGGCTCCCCCAGCGCCGGCCGTGCGCCGGCTTCAACCTAATTCCGTTATATCACCGGCAAGTGATTGAGCCGGGACGGGTTAGCTTACCGTACGGCCGGTTGCATCGTAGCCCCGCCGCCGGGCCGCTTGGCGCGGCGGCGCGTCCATTGCTTGGCGCGGGCCCCAGCACGGCTGCGCACCCCAACGCGCGCCGCTGCGCGTTGGGGACCCCGGGTTCGCCGCGCGTCCCGCTTACGCGCCGGCTGGGCCGGGGACCCCAGCCCGCCCCAGCCCAGCCGACGCGTCGCTGACGGCCACCTGCCCAAGGCCGGCCCGTCTCGACCGCCTACCTTGGGAGCCGACCACCCGGCCCATCGGCCCCAGCGCGCGCCCGGCCGCGAAATGCGTCCGCCCGAAGTGCGCCCGCCAATGACAAATGACAAGACGGCGGCAAAAGTGGCAGCCGTCGAACCCATTCGGGTAGCGGATGGGGTAACGTGAGGGGGTGAGGCAATCGGTGCGGAAAAATCTACAGTCGCGGGCGGTGCGCTGCGGCGCGTGGCTCGCCGTGGCGAGCCTTCTGCTCGCGGCGCTCGCGGCCGCGGCGCAAACTCCCAGCTCGCAACTGGCCAAGTCGCAATCGGCCCAGCCGCCGGCGCAACAGCGCCCCGCGCCGCCGACCATCGTCACCGGCATCACCATGGTGGATGTGCCGGTGCTCGCGCTCAACCGCCAAGGCGAGCCGGTGCCGGCGCTGACTCGCGGCGATTTCCGCTTGCTCGACGATGGGCGCGTGCAGCGGATCTCCGCCTTCGGTTCCTCGCCGCGCCCGGTCTCCCTGGCCATCGTCGTGGACACCAGCCAATGGGCGGCGCTGTTCCAGGCGCAGCGCGCGGCGCGCGTCTTCACGCAGATGCTGGTCGGCACCGGCGGGCGCGCCGCGGTATTCATTCCCGGCGATACGCCCAAGGAAGTTTCCCGGTTCACGGACGGCGCGAAGACGCTGGTGACCACCCTGCGCAAGCTGAAGCTTGGGCCCACCCGCACCAGCCTTTCCGACGCGCTGGAGCTGGCCCTGCTGCGCCTGCGCATGCAGCCCGACAGCCGTACGCGCGCCGTCGTGGTCATTACCCAGTCCAGCCCGCACGTCGGCTCAATGGGACGGGAAGTGGTGGAAAGCGCCATGGACAACGCCATTCCCATCTTTCGCGTGTATGCGCCGACGCCGCCGGGACCGGGACCGGAGAATCCCATCAATCCGGAAACCAACGGCGCCGGCGCCGGTTCGCAGCGCGAACAGCCGTATGTGCCACCCGTCGGCGCCAAGGGCAATCCCCCGCCCGCGCCCGGCGACGCCATGAACCTGGGCGCGCTGGTTTTCCCTATCGCCCAGGCGGTCGGCAGCGTGTTCCAGTCCGGCCGCTGGAACTATGTCCACGCCACCGGCGGCTTGGACCTGCACGCCGGCAATGAACGCCAGTTCGACCGGCGGCTGGGCGAGGTGGGCAACGCCTTGCGCAGCATCTACCACCTCTATTACCAACCCAACGACCTGGGCCCGGTGCCGGCGGTGCACCGCATTCGGGTGCAGATGGCCCCGCTGGCGCCGGCCAACAAAGCCGTCTATCGTCGCAGCTACATCGGCTACCAGCCGCAATAGGCGTAGGCGATTTCGCATCTCCGCATCGGTCGCCGCCCTCGCGGGTAGGGCTTCGGCCTTGCGTGCCGCCGCCACTCGGGGTAGGGCTCTTGCCCTGCGTGCCGTCGCCCTCTGGGCGGCGGAAATTCCCAGCCAGCCGCCCGCGCGACGATCATCGCTGGGCGGCCGAGGACGACTACCCTACTGTGCGCTGGCAGCGGAGATAGTGGGATGGGCGTCCTCGCCTGTCCGCTTCTGGCAACCGAGGACGGCGGCTTCGCTCGGCAGCCGGGGATGGCGGCTGCGCTGGGCAGCCGAGGACGACTACCCTACTGTGCGCTGGCAGCGGAGATGGTGGGATGGGCGTCCTCGCCTGTCGGCTTTTGCCGGCCCGAGGACGGCGGCTTCGCTCGGCAGCCGGGGATGGCAGCTGCGCTGGGCAGCCGAGGACGGCTACTCTACTGTCCGCTGGCAGCGGAGATAGTGGGATGGGCGTCCTCGCCTGTCCGCCCAGCAATCCCGCGCCGCCCTTTTCGCGTTCCTCGTTCCTCGCGGCAAATGTCGCTAGCATGAGGCGTGGGGCGCAGCTATCCCGTTACCTTGCAAACGCCGACCGGCGACCACACCATCTCCGTCGCCGAGGATGAGTTCCTGTGGCAGGCCGCGGGCCGCGCCGGCATTGATCTGCCCTCCCGCTGCCGCATCGGCTGGTGCCTGACCTGCGCGGCGCGAATCGTGGGCGCGGGGGAGGTGGATCAGTCAGCGGCGCGGCGCTATTTCCCGGAAGACCGCGCCGCCGGGTTCATCCTTCCCTGCACCGCCCGGCCCCGCTCGCCCCTGCGCCTCCAGACCCATCAGCAAGCGGCCATGCGCAGCCATCGCGAATCCCTCGGGCTGCCCGCGCCCATTTAGCCGCTCCGCTGGCGGCGGAGAAAGTGGGATGGGCGTCCTCGCCTGTCCGCTTTTGGCCGCC
>JAKAUF010000404.1 GCA_021827785.1 Acidobacteriota bacterium
AATCGGCATTCAGGCCGACATCCTCCTTTGCCGCACCGACCGCTTCTTGCCGCGGGAAATGCGGGAAAAAATCGCCCTGTTCTGCAACGTGGCCGAGGAGGCGGTGGTTGCGGCCACCGACGCCGCCAGCATCTATGAAGTTCCGGCGCTGCTCGGGGCGCAGGGCTTGGACGATCTGCTGCTGCGTTATCTGCATCTCGACGCCCCGCCGCGCGCCATGGACGGCTGGGAAGCCCTGGTGCGCCGCATGCGCAATCCGCAGGGCCGCGTCACCATCGCCGTGGTCGGCAAGTACGTGGAATACGAAGACTCCTACAAGAGCCTGAAGGAAGCGCTGTTGCATGGCGCGCTGGCCGGCAATTGGGAGTTGGACGTGCACTGGATCGAGGCGCAGGAACTCGAGGCCGGGGCCCAGGAAGTCGAGCGCCGCCTGGGCGGCGTGGATGGCATTTTGGTGCCCGGCGGCTTCGGCAAGCGCGGCATCGGCGGCATGCTCTTGGCCATTGAATACGCCCGCACCCGCCGCGTCCCGTTCTTCGGCATCTGCCTCGGCATGCAATGCTCGGTCATCGAATTCGCCCGCCATGTGGCGGGCCTGCCGGAAGCCAACAGCTCGGAGTTCGATCCCGCGACGCCGGACCGGGTGATCTATAAGTTGCGCGAGCTGCGCGGCGTCGAGGAGATGGGCGGCACGATGCGCCTGGGCGCGTGGCCCTGCCGACTGGAGCTGCACTCCCGCGCCTACGCCGCCTATGGCCAGCCCGAGGTCAGTGAGCGCCATCGCCACCGCTACGAATACAACCGGGAGTATGAATCGCGCCTGGTGAACGCCGGCCTGCGCATCACCGGCTCCAGCCCCGACGGCCAGTACGTCGAGATCGTGGAGATCGAGGATCATCCTTGGTTTTTGGGCTGCCAGTTCCATCCCGAGTTCCAGTCGCGCCCATTGGAGCCGCACCCCCTCTTCCGCGAGTTCACCGCCGCGGCGTATGCCTATCAGCAAACGCGCGCCCGGGCCAGCGAGCCCGAAGAGATCTTTCACCGCTCGGCGCGCCGCGCCTAGCCCCGAGCTGGGCCATGGCGGAACGGTTCCAGATTGGCGGCGTCGAGGTCGGCGGGCCGGACCTGTTTCTCATTGCCGGTCCCTGCGTCATCGAGAGCGAAAAACACGCTCTTTGGCTGGGCCGGGAGATCGCCGCCCGCGCCCGCGCGGCCGGCTTGCCCTACATCTTCAAGGCCTCCTACGACAAGGCCAACCGCAGCAGCGGCAGTTCCTTCCGCGGCCCGGGGCTGGAGCACGGCTTGGAGATCCTGGCCCGCGTGCGGCAAGAAGTGGGCGCTCCCGTGCTCACCGACATTCACAGCCCCGCGCAGGCCGAGCCGGCCGCCGCCGCGGCCGACGTCCTGCAAATTCCCGCCTTCCTCTCGCGCCAAACCGACCTGCTGCGCGCGGCGGCGGCGACCGGACGCGCCGTCAACGTCAAAAAAGGCCAGTTCATGGCCCCCTGGGACATGCGCGGCGCGGCGGAAAAGGTGCGGGCCGAGGGCAACAACCGGCTGCTGCTCACCGAGCGTGGGGCCAGTTTCGGCTACAACAACTTGGTCGTGGACATGCGCTCATTGGCCATCCTGCGCGGTTTCGGCGCGCCCGTGGTGCTGGACGTGACTCACAGCCTGCAACTGCCCGGCGCGCAGGGCGACCGCAGCGGCGGCCAGCCGGAGTATATCGAACTGCTCGCCCGCGCCGGCGTGGCGGCGGGAGCGGACGGCATCTTCTTGGAGGTGCACGAAGCCCCCGAGCGGGCGCTCTCGGATGGCGCCAACGCCCTGCACTTGGACCAGCTCGCGCCATTATTGGAGCAATTGCGCGCCGTTCGCGCCGCGGTCTTGCCCTTCACGCGCGGCAATCCCGAAAGGTCCTGAGCGCCATCCCGGCGTCCGTGGTTGGCCGTTGCAGCCCGGGCCCTCGGCGTGAAGCAGCGAGGGCAGGGGCGGGAATCCCTACCCCAGACCGGCAACGCCTGCGGGGCAGACTTCCCCCCGCGACGGGTGCGGACAACAGCAGCCCAGCAATGCGGGGCGTATGGAAATGGGCGGCTGCACCGCCGCGGTTCAGCCCTTGGCGCCGCTATGACCCGGCGCGAGTGACGTGTTCCGCCTGCGGGCCTTTCTTCCCCTCGACGATTTCGAACTCCACGTCATCGCCTTCTTGCAGCGATTTGTATCCCTCCTGCTGCAAGGCGGAATAGTGGACGAACACGTCCGGGCCGTCGTCGCGGCCGATAAACCCATAGCCCTTCACGTTATTGAACCACTTCACTTTGCCATGAATGCGAGCCACGTACTTGCCTCCTCCAGCCCGCGACCGGCCCTTGCGGCCCGTCCGCGGAGGACGCCTTTCGGCGGGCGCTGACGCCCGTCACATCCTTAGTTCGTATTTTACTCCCCGCCTCCGCGGCGGGCTCCCCGTGAAGTCATTACCGCAGCCGCGCCAGCACCGCTTGAGTAAACTCGGCGGTGGAGGCGGAGCCGCCCACATCCCGCGTCAGATGCTGGCCCGACTCATACACCCCCAGGAGCGCAGCTTGCAGGCGGTCGGCCGGGCCCGATGCTCCGATATGCCGCAGCAGCATCACCCCCGCCATCATCACCGCGGTCGGGTTGGCGATGCCTTTCCCGGCGATATCCGGCGCCGAGCCGTGCACCGCCTCGAAGATGGCGGCGCGTTCCCCCAGATTGGCGCCGGCCACCATCCCCAGCCCGCCCACCAGCCCGGCGCAAAGATCGCTCAAAATGTCGCCGTAGAGGTTCTCCAGCACCAGCACGTCGAACTGCTCCGGTTTCATCACCAACTGCATGCAGGCGTTATCCACGATCACTTCCCGGTACTCGATCTCTGGATAATCCTTGGCGGCCTCCCGCGCCATACGCAGGAACAGGCCATCGGTCAATTTCATGATGTTGGCTTTATGGACGGAATGGACGCGGCGGCGGCCGTGGCTGCGGGCGTAGTCGAAGGCGAAGCGGGCAATGCGGCGGCAGCCTTTTTCCGTGGCGATTTTTAGGCTTTCCACCACGCCGGGGACGACCTCGTGCTCGATCCCGCTGTACAGGCCCTCGGTGTTTTCCCGCACCACCACCAGATCCACCCCGCTGAAGCGGCTGCGCACGTGCGGCAGGTTGTAGACCGGACGGACGTTGGCGTACAGGTCCAGGCGTTTGCGCAGGGCCACGTTCACGCTCGGAAAGCCCTCGCCCACCGGCGTGGTGATCGGCCCTTTCAGGCAGACGCCGGTGCGCTCAATGCTTTCCAGCGCCGCCGCGGGCAAAATTTCGCCGCCCGCATCCAGCGCCTCTTGGCCCACGGCGAAATCCCGCCATTGCAGTTGCGCGCCGGCCGCTTCCAGCACCTCGCGGGCCGCGGAGATGACCTCCGGGCCAATGCCGTCGCCATGGAGCAGGGTGACTTCCCGCACCCGCTAGTATAACGGCACCGCCCGGCCGCCTGGCCTCACCGGTGCGCCGCCCCCGCCACTGTCGCCGCCGCCGGCGCGGAGAACGTGGGACGGCCATACACGGCTGTCCATTCGCGGCAATCCATCGGTGGCAACGCGAGGAATCTCGTGCCGTTCCCGGGCCCTGTTGTCGGCCGGCATAACCAGCCGCGGCGCCCCAACGCGGGACGCGGGCGACCGTCCATTCGCGGGGGCCGCGCCATTTGTTCGGGGAGCAAAGCGGGCGCGGAAAGGCCGCGAAATTCCGCAGGGTGGCCCGCCCCCGGCAAGCGAAGCGGCGCGGCCCCCAAAGCCGGGGTCCCCAACGCGCAGCGGCGCGCGTTGGGGTGGAGCGACGCGTCGGCTGGGCTGGGGCGGGCCGGGGTCCCCGGCCCAGCCGCCGCGTAAGCGGGACGCGCGGCGCAGCCGCGCTGGGGCCCGCGCCAAGCAATCGTTCGCCGTTTGCCCCGCTGGCGGGCAGCCATGTCGGCGCAACAGCTTGGCTGCGAACCGCATCCTAAGCTTTTCCAGGTTCCAGTTCCGCCGCCGTGTTCCCATCCTCCAACGCGCCCACTCCTTCCGGCGGACCGGAGGTCATTGCCGAAGCCGCTTGCCCGCGTTGTGGCGTGCTGGCGCCCGCTGCCGCCGCGCGTTGTCCCGGCTGCCAATATTTCCTCCGCCTGCCGGAGATTTTGCCCTTCCTCCGCCGCCCCGGCGCGCGTCTGGCTCTGCTGGCCGGCTTTTTGGGAATCCTCGGAGCGGTCAGCTATGGCCTGTCCGCCGCGGCCGGCATGGCCCTCGCCGCTTGGGCGCTGGTGGCATTACGCTCGGAGGACAATCGCCGTTTGGCCCCGGGCGTCCGGCTTCTCGCCGCTGGCGCATTGGCCATTAGCCTGGCCGGCTTGGTGCTCGGCGGATGGGGACTCTACGGGCGCTATCTTCAGCCGCATTGGCAAGGTATTCACGATTGGGAGCGGCGCCAGACCGTGCTCAACACCTTTCGCGTGCTCACCGCCGCGGAAATGCGATACAACCGCCGCCATCCCCGCCAAGGGTTCAGCGCCCGATTGGATCAATTGACCGCCAACGCCTGGCGCCTTGGCATCAGCCCGGAACTGCTGCTCGGCACCTACACCCTCCGCCGCTTCGGTTACGACTACCGCTATCACCCCAAGTTCGGGCGGCCGATTCGTGTACGGCGGGGCGCCCCGCCCGCGGCAACCCTTGGGTCCGCCCGCGTCAATGGGTACCGCATCTTCGCCCGTCCCGGCGTGCCCGGCGCCGGACCCTGCTATGTCTGTGGGCCGGACGGCTTGCCCCAGCGCCTCCCCTGCCGTCCACTTCGGCAAGCCCCGCGTTTCCGCTAAGGTCACGCTCTCGCGGCATCGCGGGTCCGGCCACTCGCGCCATCTTGAAAGGCCCTGATGCGCTGGCAGTGATCCATTGCCGGCTGTCGCAGCCTCGCCGCGGCCCTGCAACCCGGGGCGTTCCAAAGCCCCGCAGCGCGGGGCGCCCCAAAGTGAGCGGCTGAGCCGCATGCCAGGTTTTGGCGGAAGCGGCTCGGAGTCGAACCGAGCGGCGATGCCAAGAAGGCACCCCCCATTGGTTTTGAAGACCAAGACGGCCACCGGGCCGCAGACGCTTCCAAGATTTTTTATGATACCGGTAACGCCGTTCGGGCAGCGCTCGGCCCGGCGGCTCGCGCCGCCGCGAAAGGGGCCGCGCAAGACCAACGCCAACGGGTGGGGCGTATATTGGGAGCCTGCGCGGTTCATCCCATTCGGCAAGGAGGCGCAATGATTGAGCAAGCGATACGCGAGCAACTGGCGGCGGCGCTGCGCGGCGGCCAAGCGCATGCCCCGTGGCGGCCCATCTTGACCGGCGTTCCCGCCGCGCTGCGCGGCAAGCGCCCGCGCGGGCTAGCCCACAGCCCGTGGGATCTCCTGGAGCACCTGCGCCTCGCCCAGTGGGACATCTTGGAGTTCTGCCGCAACCCCGGTCATGTCTCGCCGAAGTTTCCCGCCGGCTACTGGCCGCGCGCGGCGGCGCCGCCCAATGCCGCGGCCTGGGCCAAGAGCGTCCGCGCCTTCGCGGCCGATCTGGAAGCGATGGCCGCCCTGGTGCTGGACCCCGCCGTGGACCTGACCGCCCCGATCCCCCACGGGCGGGGCCAGACCATCATGCGCGAGGCGCTGCTCGTCGTGGACCACAACGCCTACCACCTGGGCCAGATGGTGGCCGTGCGGCGCCTTTTGGGTGCGTGGCGGGGCTAAACCGGCAACCCCATTTGCAGCCGTGCCGAATTGGGCACTGGGCATCCGGGCAAGCAATAACGTTCGAGTAGACGCGATTGACTCGGAGTGCGGGGGGGTAACTCTCTTTTTGTCATCGGCGGTGGCGCAGCGCACGGGTCGCCACGCTGATGGAGGTGCAAAATGACAAAAGTGGTTTTCGCCGCCCCCGCCGTGATCGCGGGCTTGGCGGCGGTGTTGGCCATCGGGCCCGGCGGGCGCGCGAGGCGCGGGGCCGCCCGCCGGGCCGTGTCGAAGGGTTCGGCCTCCCAAGCCACACCGGCCCTGGGGATCATTGACGGCCGGCTCGACCCCCAGGACATCCCGAACTCCACGGCCTACCGCCTTTGGCTGCTGGCCGCGTCGGAGCCCAGGACCGGGGCGGTGGCCCCTACGGCGCGCACTGAGGCGATGTTGATGGACGCAGGCCTGCGTGGGGGCGACGTCACTGCGGCGATCGCGATCCTTGCGCGGTTCGAAGAGAAATACCAGGCGCTGGTAGCCGCTTACAACCGCTCGCCGGAGGTCTTTAACCGCAGCAGCTCCGGCCTTGCGGATTTCCTCGCCCGGCGTGACGCATTGGTCGCGGCGACACGGGCCGCGTTGATCGCCGGGCTCTCCGCGCCCGGGCAGTCGCGGCTCGACTCGTTTGTAAAGGATCAGAAGCGGAACATGCGGATTGCGGGGCCTGTAAAATGAGGCAGATAAGGCACGGCTCCATTTTGGCGCTCATCGCCACGCTTTCCTTCGCCCCACCCGCTTTCGCCCAGGGCTGCGCCGGGGTGATGACTCCGGAGTACAGCACCTACGCGAGCTACGCGTTAGATTCCGGCGGTCACATCTACTCCACGGTCGTACTGGATGGCAGCACGCAAATCGGCAACACCGAGTACTGCAACCTTTCCGGCGTCACGCACACCCCCCAAATCCGGAACGCGCTCGGTTCGAGTTCCGGGACGGTGCAGGGTTCGCCGGTCAGCCCGTCGGCGTACATATCGATCAGCAACACACAGGAAATTCTGGCGATGCCCGGGACAAACTACGACGAGGCATTCGCCGCTGACGTCTACTGCAGCGCGGTGGGCACGCTCTTCAGCTCGACGGGGGGCACGATCTGGGTTCGCTTGGCCGTGACCAATTACGTCTACTCCGGCGTTGAAGAGCTCGGCACCCCGCCGCAGAACTACTGCGGGTACAGCAAGGACTGCCCGAATGGGAGCGGCGCGGCCTCGTGCGGGGTGGATTTCCTCCTGTACCCGGACCAGGGGACGTGTCTGCCGTACGCCTACACCTGGCAGTTGGTTGTGAACGGCGACTGCTTCTCCGTCGGCATCGAGAGCATGTCGAACACGGCGAAGAATTGCACCTGAGGCGCTGATGAGCCAGCGGTCTGTTGCCGACCCGCGCCTGTTCGCAGCCGACTACTGCCTTTCGGGCCCCGTTCGCACCCTGGTCCATAGATTCGGGCCTACCGGGCATGTGACCGAACGGGAAGTGGCCTTCAGGCCGACCGGCGAGGTGAGCTCGGCACGCGAGGCGACGGCGCTGCCGCGTGGGGGCAGCCGGCGGAGCAGCGTGGAGTATGTTTACGGCCCGGACGCCAAATTGAGGGAGCGGGTCAGGACGAGCGAAGGCGGCGTCCCGCGCCGGACACGTTACGAGTACGACGACCGCGGCCGTCTGGTGAGGGTATGGGCGGATCATGCTGGGCGCAGCGCAATAACGCAGACGGTCGAATTCCGGCCGGACGGCGCCGCATCGCGCCATGACATTCTCCCCGCCCTCGCCCCCGGCGTCCGCGTGTCGCATATCGTTCCCAACGGCCGCATGGGCTACTCCGCGCCGGGGATCACTGAGATTCGGACCGAATACGACCCGTCCGGCATTCCGCATTGGTCGGTGATGCTGGCGCCGCCGCCGCACCGGTCGTTTAGCGTCCTCAGCCGGTACCAAGGCCCGGAGGCCCTGCTAGTGGAGGAATTCCGTGCCGAGCTTCGCGCTGCGGACCTGCCTGCGCCGGGGTCTGACTGGCGCTGGCCCGGCGCGCAGATATCGGCGCGGCTGAGGCGGGAGGACGCCATCTCGTCGGCCAAATATGAATACGATGCGGCCCACCGCTGCGTTCACCGCGTCGTGAATCTCGGTCCGCTCCTGGTGGAGGAGACGTGGACAGAATTCGACTCCCAAGGCAATCCGGTGCTCGAGCGCACCCGGTCGGAGGAGGGCCCGGAGACCCTGGTGCGCACGGAGTACGGGTACGATCCATCGGGCAACTGGGTGCGGAAGGTGGCGCGACAGGAGCGGCCGGGCGGCGAAGCGGCGTTTGTAAGCGGCGAGGAGCGGACGATCACCTACTATTGACGGACCCAGCGGGCCCTATTGGCCCCGCTTGCCCGATGGTGTCGTGGCGCCTCGGGCCCTTACCGTCCTGCCCGCCAGCGCGCAATCGGAATACCGAGAAGCGGTATGGGCTTGGAACGCCCGGAATGCCACCGCTCTACCGGCACAGCGATTCTTATTTCGCTTGCGGCAAAAACTTAGCCAAAGACACCCCGGCACAAGGGGGCGCTTCGCTGCCCGCCGCTTGCGAGGGATAGCACCCGCCAAGCCTGGGAACGCCGGAATCGTTAGGGCCGCAGTGTGCCGCCCCCGTTCGCGAACGGCTGCTGACCGGTCATGCAGCATGGCGGGAATAAAAACTTTGGATTTCCCTTTGCCCCTCCCTTGCCGCTTAGAGTTTCCCTACAGACAGCGGTCGCTCACTCGGTGCGCTGGCTCAGATGCTCTTAGCCTATGACCAAGTCACCAACACATCCGACCACCCGGCACGGGGCTGTCCCACCAGATGCGGCTTTGTCGCCACGCGCGGCCGGCCGGCGCTGGGCCGCCGTGCTTCTGGTGTTGTTGGCTGTGCCGGTCGCGGTGGCGTGGGCGCAGCAGCCAATGGCGCCCGCCGCCAGCCCGGCTGCAACCGCAGCCGGCGCGCCCGCGGCCGGGGCGCCGCTGCCCGCCCCGGCGATGACCGCGCCATTGCAGACCGCGGCGCCTTTCGCTTTCAGCGCCGGACCGCTGGGCACGCTGGACCTTACGGGCGTGTTCTCGGGCATGGGCATGGTGCAGAGCAACTGGCTGGCATCCGACGCTGCCTCGCAATGGGACATTAGCAACGCCCAGGTGTTCGTGCAGAAGACAACGGGATGGTTCCAGTTCTACCTCCAAGGCGGGGCGTATAACCTGCCTGCCTTGGGCACGCCGTTTCTTTCCACCAGCAATACGCTGGGGGCGTTTTACGGGCCGCTGCCGGTAGGCTACGTCACGCTGGCGTTCGGGAACTTCTCGGTGGAAGCCGGAAGGCTGCCGACATTGATTGGGGCCGAGGATACGTTCAGCTTCGAGAACCTGAATATCGAGCGCGGTTTGTTGTGGAACCAGGAGAACGCGGTGAACCGCGGCGTGCAATTGAACGGCAGTTGGAAGCGGCTTTCCGCCGCGGTGAGCTGGAACGACGGATTTTATTCCAATCGGTTTACCTGGGTCACCGGGAGCGTATCGCTCGCATTGAACGCGGCCAACACGCTGACGTTCACGGCCGGCGGCAATGCGGGGCAGACGAAGTTCCAAACCGCAGCCACGCCGGTGCAGAACAATAGCCGCATTTACGAAATCCTCTACTCCTACAAGTCGGGGAACTGGTTCGTAGAGCCCTACTGGCAGTACACGGATGTGCCGACGAACGCCAGCATCGGCATCGCTCAAGGCGCGACGACGGACGGGGGCGCGCTGCTGTTGAATTACAACTTCCCGCACGGCGTCTCGCTGGCGCTGCGGCCGGAGTACATCGCCACCAGCGGGAGCGCGGCGAATGGGGCGGTGAACCTGTTGTACGGGCCGGGCAGCAGCGCCTGGTCGCTCACCGTGACGCCGACCTATCAAAGAGGCGACTTTTTCCTGCGGGCGGAGCTTTCGGTGGTGCAGGCGAACGGGGCCGCGCCAGGAGACGCCTTTGGACAACAGGGCCTGAACAACTCCCAGACGCGTGGGGTCGCGGAAGCGGGATTCCTGTTTTGACGCGGCGAAGGTAAAGACCATGCTGCTTTACCGCAATCCAAGGGAATGTCTGGGAAGCCAGAGAACCTCTCGGCGCCGGAGCGGACCGAGGCGCTTGCCGTGATGCACCCCGGCCGCCTGGGCGCCAGGCTCGCGCGGATTCACCGCCCAACCGCCGGCGCGCCGCGGAGCGGGCGCCGGCGCCACTTTGCAAGAAACAGGTAACGATTCACACCGCCAAAGGGAGATCCGTTATGGCAACAGAAGCTGAAGCGACAATGAAACCAACGCTCGGCCTGACTGGGTTAACGATGAACGCAATGGCGCTCATCGCGCCCGGAGCGTTCCTCTGGCTGACCTTCGTGGCGCAAGGAACGGCCGGCAATACCGCGCCGGCCATGTGGGCGGGCATCGTGCTGGCGCTGGTGCTGTGCCTAGCGACGGCATTCTGTTACGCGGAACTGGCCAAGTTATACCCGGGGCCGGGCAGCTCCTATTTTTTCGCCGAGCAGGCCTTCCTTCGCCACGACAGCACTTGGCGCTTTGCCCGGCTCTCGAAGTTCATCGTGGGCTGGGGTTCGCACCTCTACTACTGGATCTACCCGGGGGTGATGTGCGGCGTGATGGGGGTTCTCTGCGGCTACCTGGCCGGCACCCTGTTCCCCCATTTCATGAGCGCGTCGAATCCGGGGCCGATGTTCATGATGATCTGCGCCATCGCCACGGCGTTCGGCGTGGCCTATATCGCGCACCGCGGGGTCAACGGTTCGACCGGAGTAGCGATCGCGATCAATATCGTCCAGATTACCGCGCTGCTGGTGTTTGCAGTGATGGCCCTGATGTACCGGCACAGCCATCCGCCGGGTTCCGTGGCCTACCAATGGGATGCGTCCAGCCAAAACGCGTACACCTACCAGTTCGCGACCACGACGAAGACCGTGCATGGGCAGGACATTACCACCATCGTTCGCAATGCCGCGGGGGCGCCGATGCCCCTGCTGGGCGCGAACGGGCGGCCCGTGCCGTTCAAGATCAGCTATCCGCGGCATGATGCCGCGGGGAATTTTCTCTCGCACCCCACGGCGTCCTCGGTGATCGGGATTCACAATGTCGGCTGGCTTTTCGTGCAGGCGACGATCGCGATTTTGATTCTGGTCGGATTTGAGTCGGTGACGGCGATGGGCGCGGAGGCGCTGGACCCCAAAAAACACATTCCGGTCGCCGTGATCACGTCGCTGGTGGTGCAGGGGGCTTTCTGTTATCTGCTGGAGTACTTTGCCGCCAACTATTTCCTGAACAGCGGCTACACCATGCAACAAGCGGTGGGCTCGGCGGCGCCCATCGGCGACATGATGGTGATGGTCGGCGACGCGCTGTTCAACGGTCACGGCCATGCGTTCATGCTCATTGAGGCGGCCACCGTGTTCCTGGCGATCATCGGCACGACGCTCTCGTGCATCAACACGGGGGCCCGCGTGACCTACGCGATGGGCAAGGACGACGAGCTGAGCTCGCGCTTTGGCTGGCTGCATAAGAAGAATCTGACGCCGCACCGCGCGATTTGGACGCTGGCCACGATCTCGGCGGCGCTGGGTTGCTGCACCGTGGCCAACCTGTTCGGGGACGCGGGGGCGCTGAGCCAGGCGACCTTGCACGCCCTGCCGCGGGGCTTCTGGTCGCGCTTCGGGTATCTCTCGCCGGCGCACATGGCGGCATTGCCCAACTCACTGTTGACCATCACGCTGGCATCGAACTTCGGGACGTTCCTGCTGTATGGTCTGAGTTGCGCGATTTGCATCGTGGCGTTCCATGGCCACCCCCGATTCCACTTCGTAAAGCACGTGCTGATTCCGGTGTTCGGCATGGTGGCGAACCTGGCGTGCATGGCGTTCTATCTGATCGGGCCGTTCATGGGGTTTGGGACCAAGCTGGAACCGCTCACCGCGCTCGGAATCGCGATCGTGTGGGGCTTCTATGGCGGCGTCTATTTCGTGACCCAGAGCAAAAAGAAGGGTCGGACGACGCTGATTTCGAACCGGTCCGGCGCCGCTGAAACCGCGTAGCTGGGGAACCCGGCGCCGGCATGCCGCGGGCGCGGGCTATCCGCCGGCATGCCGGACGGGTGGCGGCAAACCGCGCCCCATGGTGGCGCCAGCGCAGGGGGAGGAAGGGCGCATGGCCAGCCCTCGCGGCGTGGTGCTAGCTTGGGAAGCGATGGTCGAGTTGGAGTATGCGCATCGGTCGGTGACCGGGCCGGTGCGCGCCGGCAACGAGGATGTTATCGGCTGCTCGGAGCCTGAAGACGCCGCGGATGCGGCGGCGCGCGGCTGGCTGTTCGCGCTGGCGGATGGGGTGGGCGGAGCGGCGGCGGGCCGGGTGGCGGCCCGCGCGGCAGTCGAAGTTCTGACCGGGCGCTACCGGACCGGCGCGGGCGCGGAGGAGCCGGCGGCGCGGCTGGAGCGGCTGGTGCGCGAGGCGAACCATCACATTGTGGACCTGGCGCAAGCGCTGCGCGCGGGGCGAATGGCGACGACGCTGGTGGCCTGCGTCATTCGCGGCGCGGAGGCGACGATCGCGCATGCCGGGGACTCGCGCTGCTACCTGCTCCGAGACGGGCACGCGCATTCCCTGACCCGCGACCATCTGCGCCGGCGGCGCAGATGGCTGCCATGGCGTCCGGCGCCGGACCCGGTGCTGGTGCGCAGCCTGGGAGCGGACCTGTTCGTGCGCCCCGCGCTGCGCCGCCAAAAGCTGTGCACGGGTGACGTGTTGGCGCTGACCAGCGATGGTCTGCACGTGTCCCTCGGCGGGGCGGACCTGGCACGGGTGGTGCGCCCGGCCAAAGGGCTGGAAGCGGCCGCCGAGGAACTGGTCGCGCTTGCCGCTGAGCGGGACGGCAGAGATAATATCAGCGTCGTGCTGATCCGGATTGTGCGTTCGGGTCCGCGCGGCAGCGAACCGCAACTGGCGCGATAGCGGCTCGCCGCGTTGGCGGCGGGTGCGCCCGCTCTCCATGACCTCCCTGCAAGCCGGCGACCAACTGGACCGCTACCGCATTGATGCGCTGGTCGCGCGCAGCGGGATGGCATCGATCTTCCGCGCCACCGACATGCGCGACGGGCGCGGCGTGGCGATCAAGATCCCGCATCCGGAAACGGAAGCCGATCCCGTCTTTTTCGATCGCTTCCGGCGGGAGGCGGAGATCGGCCAGAAGCTGGATCACCCCGGGGTGATGAAGGTGTACCCCAACCCCGGCGCAAGCCGCGTGTACATGGTGATGGAATGGGTGGAGGGGAATCTGCTGCGGCGCCTGCTGCAGCGGCAGGCGCGAATGGCGCCGGAGCAGGCGATCCCGCTGGTGATTGGCATAGCCGACGCGCTCGACTACATCCATCGCCACGGGGTGGTGCATCGGGACCTGAAACCGGAGAACATCATGATCGAGCCCGGCGGTCATGTGAAGCTGATTGACTTCGGCGTGGCGGGCAGCTTGGGCGCGCGGCGCCTGACGTTCGGCAAGCTCTCCCAGGTGGTGGGCACGCCGGACTATATCTCGCCGGAACAGGTGCGGGGAAAGCGCGGCGATGGACGCAGCGACATCTATGCCCTGGGCGTGATGCTGTATGAAATGCTGGCGGGCCGCGTGCCGTTCGAGGGCGGCAACCCGTTCGCCATCATGCATGACCGGCTGATGAACCATCCCACGCCGCCGCGCGTCCTGAATCCGGACATCTCTCCTGCCCTGCAAGAGGTGATCTATCGCGCCTTGGAGCGGGAGCCTCAGGACCGTTACTCCACCGCCGCGGAGATGGCCTGGGATCTGGAGCACCTGGATCAGGTGCATCCCAAGGAACGCCCCGAGCTGACGGAGTGGAAAAAGCGGAAGACGCCCTGGCTGCGCCGCGCATTGTTCTATGCGGCGATGGCGGCGGTGCCGCTGGCGATATTCGGCCTTCTGTATCTGGTCGCGCATATGGGGAAATAGATAATTTCGATGGCCTGCATCACCACGGGGCGGGACCGCGCGGCGCCAACTGCCGCGATAATGAACCGGTGTTGATGCGACCGTCTCCGGGAGCGCTCGTCCGTGGAGGAGATTATGTCTAGCGCCACCGCTCTGCAGCTCCTGCCCGCCTGGGAGGCGGCGCGGACGGCGTTTCTGCGCACGGCGGATCCAGCCCAGGCGCAAGCCGCCATAGCGGCGGCCACCGACGCCGTGGTGACGGAGGCGTTCCACGCTTCGATGCCGCGCGGCGCTCCGGCAACCCTGCTGGCGCTGGGAGCGTACGGGCGCCGGCGGCCGTATCCGCACTCCAGCGTGGAACTGCTGCTGGTGTGCTCCAGCGACGGCGAGCTCGCGGATCTTCAGCCTCTGCTGCCTGGGTTCACGCAGCGGCTGTGGGAGCGGGGACTGTCGCTGCGCTGCGCGGCGCGCACGATAGCGGCGGCGCTGGAGCCCAAAGCGCGGGAGTTGCAGGTGCTGTTGGGCCTGCTGGACCGGCGCCTGCTGGGCGGGGACCGGACACGGCTGGAGCGCTTGGAGGGCGAACTGCCGGCGGCATTGGGCCGACTGGGCCCGCGCCTGCGCCAGGAACTGGCGCAGGCGGTGCGGGCGCGGCATGACCGCTACCGGAACACGCCCCACCATCACATACCGGATGCAAAGGAGGGGCCGGGCGGCCTGATGGATCTGCACGCGCTGCGGCTGCTGCACCTGCTGCGCGGCGGCGAGGCCGCGGCGGAGCTTCCGGCGGAGCTGTTTTTCGCTCGGGTGCGATGCTATTTGCACTTCAGGGCTGGCCGCAATTGCAACCTTGTGGACGAGACCGCGCGCGCGGAATTGGCGCGTCCGCCCTTTGTGCCGGCGGCGGAGACGGCGCGCGACTGGATGCGCGGCTATTACGCGCAAGCCCGCGCCGTGCTGGCGGCGCTGCGGCCGGAGCTGGAGTCCGCGGAGCGGGTGTCCGGCTCGCTGCTGGGGTCCTATCACGACTACCGCGCCCACCTTTCCAACGCGGATTTTACGGTGGCCAGGAACCGGCTGCTTCTGCGCCATCCCGCGCAGTTCGCCGCGGACCCGGAGCAGATGATCCAAGCGCTGATGTTCGCCGGCCGGCACGGCGTGGAGCTGGCGGCGGATACGGCCTCGCGGCTGCTGGCGGCGCGGCCGGTGCTGGAGGGCTACTTGGAGCGGCGGGGAGCGCGCTGGGCCGTGCTGCGGGATTTGCTGCCGCTGCCGCGCGCGGAGGTGGCGCTGCGGGCGCTGCATGGGCTGGGGCTGCTGGGCTTGTTGCTGCCGGGCTGGGAGGCGATGGAAGGCCTGCCGGCGGAGACGCCGGAGGCGCGATTCACGGCGGATGAGGAGGCGCTACAGTGCTTCGCCGCGCTGGCCCGCTTGCGCAGCCCGCTGCGCGACGATGCGGATCCGTTGCGGCGCCGCTTTGAAGCGCTGCTGGGCGAGTGCGAGCAGCCAGCGGAGTTGAGCCTCGCCGTTCTGCTGCAGGCGATGCCGGCGGACCAAGCTCGGGGCGCCGTGGCCGCTCTGGCGGCGCCGGAAGACTCCCGGCGCCGGATGGAGTTTCTGCTCGCCCATCGCGCCGGGCTGGAAGCGGCGTTGAGCGCCCGCGATCTGGGCGACGGGGAGCAGGCGCGGGCGCTGGCGGCGCTGGCGGGCGCCATTGAACAATTGCAGCCGCTGGTGCTGCTCACCTACAGCCATGTTGCCGGCGGCGAGGCCGCATGGAAGGAGTGGCGGCTGGAGCAGCTATGGCAGGCGTACGCGGCGGCGCGCGGGGCGCTGACCCGCGGGTTGGAATCAGACCGCATTGAGCAGGCGCCGGCGGAGCTGCTGGGCCGGGCGGAGTTCATCCGCGGCTTTCCGGCGCGCTATCTGCGCGTTCACGGCCACGCCGATTTGGAGATGCATTTGCGGCTGGAGGCCGAGAGCCGCACAACCGGCGTGGCGGTGAACCTGGAACCGACGCTGGCGGCGTTTCGCCTGACCGTGATCGCGCGCGACCGGCCCGGGTTGTTCGCTTCCTTTGCCGCGGCTCTGGCCAGCTTCGGGATGAATATCCTCAAGGCGGAGGCGTTTGCCAACCGCAATGGCGCCATTCTGGACACCTTCGTATTCGCCGATCCCAACGGGATGCTACGGCAGAATCCGTCGGAGGCGGAGCGGCTAACGGATCTGTTCCGGCGCGTGGCGCTGGGCCAAACCGATGCGCCGCGCCTGATGCGGAGCGTGGCGGCGCCGGCACCCTCGGCGGCGCGGCGGGCGCGAGCGGAGGTGCGATTTGAGGACGAACCCGCGGGCCGGGCTACGCTGGTGGAGGTGCGGGCGGAAGATCGTCAGGGCCTGCTCTATAGCTTGGCGTCCACCTTGTCTCAGTCCGGCTGCGACATTCACGTGGTGCTGATTGATACCAAGGGGCACCAGGCCCATGACGTGTTCTATGTTGCCTGCCAGGGAAAGCCGTTGGGCGAAAAACTGCGGACGCAGCTCGCCGCCAAGCTACGCGAGGCCTGCTGATCCGGCGCGCGCCGGGCGGCGGCGCCCCGGGCGTTCCCACGCGCGCCTCAGGCGGGCCCAGCTTCGTTGCCGTTCCCCCTTGGCTTCTCGGCGCCCGCGCCGTCCCGCCGCGCGGGGCTTCCCTGAATGGGCGGCTGGACCGCTTGGAAATGCGCCCGCACGCGGGCCAGGTCTTCAGCGGTATCCACGCCGATGGTGTCGTGGGCGGTTTCGGCCACGGCGATAGACCAGCCATTTTCCAAAAACCGCAACTGCTCCAGTTGCTCGGCGGATTCCAACCGGCCAGGCGGCCAGACGATGAACGCGGCCAACGCCCGGGCGGAGTAGGCGTAATAGCCGAGATGCTTGCGATAGGCGGGCGCGGCGCCGCGCGGGAAGGGAATGGCCGCGCGGGAGAAATACAGCGCCCGGCCGTGGGCATCGCAAACAACCTTTACGGCGGCCGGATCGGCTGCGTGGCCGGGGTCGAGCGGCGTCGCTAGCGTGGCGATTTCAATCTCCGGGGCGGCGAAAAGGGCGTCAAGCAAGGCGTCCAGCATTTCCCCACGGACCATCGGCTCATCGCCCTGGATATTCACCACGGCGCTGGCGGGATGGGCGCGGAGGACCTCCGCGATCCGGCTGGTCCCGGAGGTATGGGCGCCGTCCGTCAGCATCACCGGGATGCCGGCGCCGCGGCAGGCCGCGGCGATCTCCTCGGCGTCGGTCGCCACCCAAAGTTCGCGCAGCCGGCGGCAGCCGCGGGCGCCCTCATAGACGCGCTGGATCATCGGCCGGCCGGCGATATCCGCCAGCGCCTTGCGCGGCAGCCGCGTGGATACCAGCCGCGCGGGGATGACGCCGATGACGTCCGTGGTGGCTTGCATCGCGGCGCGGGAGCTCAGGGCAATTGAACGGTGTCCGGAACGACCAGAACATCGGCGCCGTAGTAGCCGCGAACCGCCTGGATGCTGACCGGCGCCGCCGCGCGCCACAGGCCATCCGGCAGATAGGCGACGCGGCGGTGCAGCGCCGCCGACCACGCCATCCGCGCCGCCAGCACCGGCACGATGGCGCGAGCGGCGGTCAGTTCACTGGAGGGCGCGGCGCCGGCCAGCGGCGCGGTGCGGCCAATTTCGGTGCTGCGGAAGATCATGGCGCGCTGGCCGCCGAGGCCTCCTGATGGCGGCCCACCGGGATGCCCTCCTGCAAATCGTAATAGAGCAATGCGGCGCGGGCGGCCCAGGTGGAACGCGGCCAGCGGCGCTGGAGGTCGGCGATGGAGTTGTACGCGTTGCGGCGGTAGTCCCGCGCTTTGCCGGGATTGCGGTGCGGGCCGGAATGGTTGTAAATCGCCACCGCCGCCGCTTCCCGGTAGACGATGCCATACGCCACCTCGGCTGCCAGCGGGCTCTTGGGGTAATGATGCCAATAGCTGCGCATCTTGCCGATTTCCTTGCCGATGCAACTGGGCTTCACGGCCCAGTCGCTACAGGTCAGCTTCTCGCGCAAATGCAGGTACTCGGCGCGCGCCGCCCACTGCGTTTTCGGGAACTTGCTCACCACCTTGCGCAGCAGGCGGTTGCTGGGCCGGTCGTAATCCGAAAAGCCGCTGGTCGGCGTCATGCCTCCGGCGGTATCCAGCTGCCAGGTGATCTCCGCCGCGCGATACAGCGCTTCGGCGGCGCGGAAGCTGTGGGGAAATTCGTCGTAGACCTGGTAATACAGCCGGGCAGCGCCTTTGGCGGCGCGCCGCTCACCGCTAAATTGCTCGGCGCGCTGTTCCAAGTCGTCGGCGGCGCCGAACAGAATCTCCGCCGCTTGCGGGTTGTTCAGCAGCACCAACCCGCGGTTCAGCATCCACCCGGAGCGCCCCGCGAACACCTGCGCGTAGCCGTGCGCCAAGCGCAGGATCGCCACCTCCTGGCCAGGCTGTACCTGCCCTACCGACGCGCTGGTCACGTCGGGGCTGATGTGCAGCGTCAATGGCATCACCGCCACGGCCCTGGCGGGCGACAGCGGCGTGGGGCTGGCGGCGGGAATCCCGGCGCGAGCGCGAGGCGCGGCCAGCAGGCAAACGGCCGCCAGCGCCGCGAGAGCCACCGGCGGCGCGGCGAATCGCCGGCGCGGCGGGCGCAAGATATGGGCCACTTACACCTCCAAAATCACGGGCAGGATCAGCGGGCGCTTGTTGGTTTGCTTTTGCAAAAACCGCTTCAAGTCGCGCCGGATCTTTTCCTTCATCAGCGAGCCGTCGCTGCGTTCCTCGCTGCTGCATCCTTCCATCGTTTCCCGCACCACGTCGCGGGCGCGGCCCAGCAAGCCGTCCGCCAGCTCCGGGCTGATGAAACCGCTGGTCACGATCTCCGGCGGTGCATGCACCCGTCCCGTCTGCGGGTTGACCGCGACGATGGGCAGCACGATCCCATCGGCGGCGATGTGGCGGCGGTCCCGGATCACCACGTCCTCGACCAGTTCGTCGGCGCTGCCGCCGTCAATCAGCACATGGCCGATCGGCGCGGTCCCGGTGCGCGTCAGGCCCTGGTTGTCGAGCTCCAGAATCTCCCCGTCGAGCGCCACATGGGCCTCCAGCTTGGGAATCCGCAGGCTGCGCGCCAGGGCCGCATTCTGGCAAAGCTGGCGGTATTCGCCATGGACCGGAATGAAGTGGCGCGGCCGTACCAAGCTGACCAGCAGCTTCAATTCCTCCTGGCTGGCGTGGCCGGAGACGTGCACCGGCGGCCCGCCCTCGTCTTCATAGATCACGTGGGCCCCGCGCCGGTAAAGATGGTCAATCATCCGGTAGATTTGCTTCTCGTTGCCCGGGATGATGCGGGAAGAAAGCACTACCGTATCGCCCGGGGCGATTTCCACCGAGCGGTGGTTGTTCACCGCGGCGCGGGCCAGCGCCGACAGGGGCTCGGCTTGGCTTCCGGAGATGACCGCCACCGTCTGCTCCCGTGGCGCCGTCCGCAGGTCGGCCTGGCGCAGCAGCAGGCCATCGGGAATGTCCAGGTAGCCCAGGCGGTGAGCGATCTCGGTGTTACGCTCCATGCTGCGCCCGACGAAAGCCACCTTGCGGCCGTATTCCCGCGCCATGTCCAAGGCCAGTTGAATGCGATGAATGGAGCTGGTGAAGCAGCAAACATACAGGCGCCCCGCGGCTTGATTGAAGATGTCGTCGAAGCGCGGGCGGACCGCCAACTCGCTGGGCGTGTGCCCCCGCCGGTCCACGTTCGTGCTGTCGCAGAGCAACGCCAGAACGCCGCGCCGCCCGTAGTCGGCGAACTTGTGCAGATCGAAGGGATTGTTGTCGCTGGGAGTGGGGTCAATCTTGAAATCGCCGCTGTGAATGACCACGCCGGCCGGCGTGGTGATGGCGATGGCGCAGGCCCCGACGATGCTGTGCGTGACGTGAATGTATTCGATGGAAAACGGTCCCACCTGGAAGGGCTCGCCGGCGCGCACCACTATGCGCCGCGTGCTGTCCAGCAGGTCGTGTTCCGCCAGCCGCGCTTCCACCATGGCGATGGTGAAGGCGGTTCCGTAAACCGGCGCCGGCGCATCGTCCAGAACGTAAGGCAGCGCGCCGATGTGGTCCTCATGGGCGTGCGTCAGCAGGATGGCGCGTACCTTGGGGCGGTTCTCCAGCAGGAAGGAGACGTCGGGCACGACGATGTCCACGCCGAGCAGTTCCGGCTCCGGAAACATTAGACCGGCATCCACCACGACGATGTCCTCGCCGTAGCGAATCGCCATCATGTTGAGGCCGAATTCGCCGAGGCCACCGAGGGGGATGAGCTGTAATTTGGCGGGCACCTTACTATTCTAAAGTTGAACGGGCGGATTGCACCCGCTGGAATAGCCGCCACAAGGTTTCCACCGTGCATTGCTCGGCGCGGGCGTCGGCGTCCAAATGGGCGTCCGCCAGCGCGGCGGCCACGGTGGAGGCGGAATAGATCGTCTTTAAATTGTTGCCCAGCCGCTTGCGCTTCTGGGCGAACGCCACGCGCAAAAACGACAGAAACGCTTGCCGCTCCGCCGGTGCCGGCAGCATTTCGGCCGGCTCCAGCTTGACCAGGCTGGACCAAACCTTGGGTTGCGGGCGGAAGGCGCCGGGGGGAAGGTCGAACATGCGATGGGGGCGGCAGAAAAACTGCGCCGCCGCCGACAAGCGGCCGAATTCCGGGCCGGGAACGGCGGTCAGGCGGTCGGCGATTTCCTTCTGTACCATGACCGTCGCATCGCGGAAAAGTTCCACCTGGCGAAAATAGCGAAACAGAATCGGGCCGGTGATGTAGTAGGGCAGATTGCCGAACAGCCGCCATGGGCCGGGCGGCGCCGCCAGTTGGCTCCAATCCAGCGCCAGGATGTCGCCGTGGCGGACTTGCACCGCGTTCTGGCTCGCGAAGCGTTCGCCCAGGCGCGCCGCCAGAAGAGGGTCAATTTCGACGATGGTGAGGCGGCAGCCGCCGGCCGCCAACAGCGCGGACAGATCCCCGTTGCCGCCGCCAATTTCCAGCAGTGCTTCGCCGGATTGCGGCGCCACCGCCGCGGCCACGCGCTGCCGCCACGCCGCGTCGGCCAGGAAGTTTTGTCCCCAGCGCGCAGGCATGGCTAGCGGTGCCGGCGGGCATGCCGCCGCGGAGGCGGCTGCGGCTTAGACGTGCTTGTCAATCGCCCGCTTCAGGACGTCCTTGGGAACGAAGCCCACGATTTGTTCCTGCACCTGTCCACCCTTGAAGAGCAACAGCGTGGGAATGCCCTGCACGCGGTACTGGGTGGGCACGGAGGGATTGTCGTCCACGTTGATTTTTCCGACCTTCAGTTTGCCGGCGAATTCACCGGCCAGCGCCTCGACATGCGGCGCGATCTGGCGGCACGGGCCGCACCACGGCGCCCAAAAATCCACGAGCACGGGCTGGTCGGATTTCAGCACTTCTTGCGCAAAGCTGGCGTCGGTGAGTTCGGTGATGTTGGCGGCCATAATCTAAATGTTTCTCCTAGAGACATTCTATTGGATGCGTTCGCGCCGTAATGGTCGCAACCGGCCCTAAAAGCCCTGCCGACGCAGGCTTGCCATGGCTGGGCTTCGGCGCTTCGCCGGGCCGGGCATGCCCCCCGCCGGCGGTGCGCCGGTCAGGCGGGCCAGATATCGGGCCAGCAGATCCACCTCCAAATTGACCGCATCGCCCGGGCGCAGTTGGCCCAGGTTGGTGTGGGTGCGGGTGTGGGGAATGATGGCGAACTCGGCGCGGTCTTCCTCCAGCGCGGCGACGGTCAGGCTGACGCCCTCGACGGCCAACGAGCCTTGCGGCGCGACCAGCGGCAATAGCTGCACGGGAATGCGGACCGCCAGGCGGCCCCGTTCGCGCCGGCGCGGCGGCGCCACGAAACCGACGCCGTCCACATGCGCTTGCACCAGATGGCCCCCCAGCGGCTGGCCCACGCGCAGGGGCAGCTCCAAATTGACGGCCTCGCCGCGGCGGAGTTGGCTGAATCGGGTGCGGCGGAGCGTTTCCGGCGCCAGATCGGCGCGGAAACCCGCCCGGCCGCCTCTTGCCGGCAGCAGTTCGGCGGCGGTCAGGCAGCAACCGCTGACCGCAATGCTGTCGCCGGCCGCCGTGGCGGACAGAAATGCCGCCGGAACCGCCACCGATAGGCGTGCGCCGTTCCGTTGGCGGGAGAACGCCGTGACCTGGCCGACGGCGGTGACAATGCCCGTGAACATGGAACGATCATTCCTCCGCGTAGGGATCCGTCAGCAGGCCCTCGACGGCGAAATCCGGGCCGAAGCGGTGCAGCGCGAGTTCGCGCAGGGTGATGGCGCCGCCGATGGTGGCGAAGCCGGCGCCGGCCGCGAATGGGACGCCCGCCGCTCCCGCCAATAGCTTGGGCGCGTAGTACAGAAAAACCCGGTTCACGGCCCGAGTTTGCAGCATCATGCCGTTAACGACGCTGCCGCCTTCCACGATCAGCGACGTGATTTCCCACTCCCCCAGGCGCGCCAGCACCTGCGCGGGGTCCGGGCGGCCTCCCCATTGCGGAGGCGCGGCCGCGGGATCCAATGTCTCGATCCGCACGCCGGCGGCCAGCAACTGCGCCCGCTTGCGTTCCTCCGGACGGCTGCAAAACACCACCACGTCCTCGTGCGCGGTGCGGACCAAGCGCGAATCCAGCGGCAGGCGGAGTTGGCTGTCCAGCACCACGCGCAGCAGCGGGCGGCGGCGCTCCTGGCCGGTGCGGTCGGTCAGCCAGGGATTGTCGGCGAGAACCGTGCCGACGCCGACCAAGACCGCATCCTGCTCATGCCGCAGTTGCTGCACATGCCAGCGAGCGGCCTCGCCGGTGATCCATTCATGCGTGCGCGTGCCGTCGGTTTCCGCGCTCGGCGGGGCGGCGATTTTGCCATCCAGGGTCATGCCCGCCTTCAAGGTGACGAATGGCCGCCGGCTCCGAATCCAGTGGGCGAAACTTTGATTCAGCCGGCGCGCCTCGGCGGCGCCGCAGCCCACCTCGACCGCGATTCCCGCCTGGCGCAGGCGCTCAAAGCCGCGTCCGGACACCACGGGGTTGGGATCCGGCATTGCCGCCACCACGCGCCGGATTCCGGCGGCTTGCACGGCATCCGCGCAGGGCGGGGTCCGGCCCTCGTGGCTACAGGGCTCCAAATTCAGATACAACGTGGCGCCGCGGGCCCGTTCGCCCGCCTCGCGCAGCGCAACCACCTCGGCGTGCAAAACCCGGTCGTAACAATGAAACCCCCGGCCGACGACGATGCCGTCCCGCACCACCAAGGCTCCCACGCGCGGATTGGGGGAAGCGAGGGCGGTGCCCTGCGCGGCCAGGGCCAATGCCTGGCTCATATATTCTTCGTCCGGGACGGGCGGCATCGGGGCGGAGTTCTATTGTAGACGGCTGCGGTAGCCACAAAGTGTCAGCCCGCCGGGCGCGGGGCGGCTCATCGCCGCGCCGGAGATCGGAGTTCGCAAGCATTTTCAGTACTTTACGGGCACAGTGGCTTGGTTCTTAAATTGCCTTCATGATCCGCATGACGCGGAGCGCTAACCCGCGGCGGCATGCCGCCTCGGGTTTTTCTTTAATTGAATTGCTGATCGTGGTCACGATCATTCTGATCCTGGCGGCGATTGCCATTCCCAAGTATTTATCCGTAAAGGAAGTGGCCAACGAAGCCGCTGCTGTCTCCGCCATGAACGCAATCCAGAACGCGGAGATGGCCTATTCCGGCGCTTATGGCGGCTACAGCGCCACCCTGGCTGATCTGGGCGGTCCCGTCGGCGGCGTGCCCACAGCCACGGCGGCCGAGTTGCTCAATTCCGATTTGGGCCAGACCACACCCACGAAATCCGGCTACGTCTTCACGTATGCCACGCAGGGCTCGACTCCATTTGAGCTCTTCACCATTAACGCCGATCCGGAAATTGTCGGGGTCACCGGAGTGCGTCATTTCTTTAGCAATCAGTCTGCCGTGGTGCACTACACGGTAGGCGGCCAGGCTGGCGTCAGCGATCCGGTGCTCTAGGTCACCGTACGGGGGTTTTCGCCCCTGATGCCTGGCCGCTGGTCCGGTGCGCCGAGTCGTTGCCGATTCGTATACTGGAGCTAACGCCAGAGTTTTTTTTCTTGCCGCAATGCTCGCCGTCGAGTGTATTGAGCTGACCAAGGATTATCGCGCCGGGTTTTGGCGGCCTCGTCCCGTGCGCGCGCTGGACCATCTCTCCCTCGCGGTGGAGCAGGGCGAGATCTTCGGCCTGTTGGGTCATAACGGGGCGGGAAAAACCACGACGCTGAAGCTGCTGCTGCGCCTGATTTTTCCCACCAGTGGAGAGGCGCGGATTTTGGGCCAGCCGGCGGGAATGATGGCCCGCCAAATCGGATACTTGCCCGAAAATCCGTATTTCTACGACTATTTGCGCTGTCGCGAACTGGTCGAGTATTACGCGGAATTGGCCAACGTGCCGGCACGGGAGCGGCGGCGGCAGGTGGCATGGGCGCTGGACCGGGTCGGCATGGCGGGGGCCGCGGAGACGTCATTGCGCAAATGCTCCAAGGGCATGGTGCAGCGCGTGGGCCTGGCGCAGGCCATCGTGCACCAGCCCGCGGTGCTTTTCTTGGACGAGCCGATGAGCGGCTTGGACCCGCTCGGCCGGCGCCAGGTGCGCGATCTGATATTGGAACTGAAGTCGCGTGGCGCGACCGTGGTGTTTTCCACCCATATTCTTTCCGACGCCGAGCAGCTCTGCGATCGAGTGGCGATCCTGCAAAAGGGCCGTCTGGCCGGGCAAGGGCGGCTGGAAACGCTGCTGGCGGGGGAGGAAGACAAAGTCGAATTGGTATTTGCCCAAGCGGGACCGCCCCAGCGCCGCGTGGTGGCGAGGGCCGAGCTGTGGGGCGAGCTCGACCAGTTGCGCGCCCAGGGAGCGGTGATCCATGCGGTCACGCCCTTGCGGCGCAGTCTGGAAGAAATCTTTTTGTCACCGGGGGCGCCGCCGGCATCCGGCGGGCGGAGCGCCGCCGCCGCGGCGCCGGCCGCGGTTCCCGTGGAGGCCCAGCGGAGATGACCAGCAGCGCCACGATTTCCGTCGCGCGCAATGCCTTTCGCGAGGCCATTCGCGACCGCGTGTTGTTCAGCCTGGTTTTCTTCGCCGTTCTCATGGTCGGAGCAGCGGTGTTGTTTTCACAGATGTCGTTTGGCATCAGTGCGCAGTCGCTGGTCAACTTCAGCTTGGCGGCGATCACCGCGCTGGGCGTGATCCTCGCCGTGTTCCTGGGCAATCAGCTCGTGGCCAAGGAGATCGAGCGCCGCACGCTGTACACTTTGCTGGCGCATCCGGTGCGGCGCGGCCAATTTCTGCTGGGCAAGTTTGCCGGCCTGGCGGCGACGGTGGCGGTCAACTGCGGGCTGATGGGCGTCACGCTGCTGCTGGCGCTTGCGTACGTGCTGCCGGGCCATTGGGCGGCCGGCGAGGCGGCGGTGATCGCCGCGCTGTACTTGATCCTGCTGGCGCTCGCCGTTCTGATCGCGATCGCCCTGCTATTTTCCTGCTTCGCCTCGCCGGTGATGGCCGCTCTGTTCAGCCTGGCGGTGTTCATTATCGGCAACTTCGACCAAAATCTGCGGCGGCTGGGGAGCACCGCCCACAGTTGGCTGGGCGGCCATGCCGCCATCCTCGTTGCCGACGTGCTGCCGAATTTTGGCGGTTTCAATGTGGCGGCGGCGGCGGCGCATTTCCAGCCCATCGCCTGGCGGCTGCTCGGTTGGGACACGCTCTATGCGATCGTGTACGCGGGCGTGGCCTTGGTGCTCGCCACCGCCGTATTCGCCGGCCGGGATTTGAAGTAACCGCCGTGAACCGCCGCCGCACCATTTGGACCGCGGTCTTGCTGACTCCCGTGCTGCTGGCGGCGGCATTCTGGCTACAGCGGCAGGCGGCCATGGCTCTGCCCCGGGCGGCAGGCGGGGGGCCGGCGGCGCCACAGCCGCGGCTGGCCCGCGCCATGTTCCTCGGGTACAACGGGCTGGCGGCGGATATTTACTGGACCGAAGCCATTCAATATTTCGGCAGCCGGCACCTGGCGCGCAGCCGCCGCTATCCTCGTTTGGCGCCGCTGCTGAACCTCAGTTACAGCCTCGATCCCGATCTGCTTTCCGCCCCTGAATACGGGGCGTTCTTTCTCGCCGACCGTCCGCCGTTCGCCGCCGGTCAGCCCCAGGCCGCGGTGGATCTGCTGCGCCGGGCCATTCGCCACCATCCCAACCGCTGGCGCCTGTATTACGATCTCGGTTTTGTCTATGCCCTCAATCTGCATCAGCGGAAGCAAGCGGCACGGGCGTTTTTAGCCGGCTCCAAGGTGCACCCCACCAATCCGGTCATGAAGGTGCTGGCCGCCGACTATTTCGGCCAGGCGAACCAAACCCAATTGGCGGCGGCGTTGTGGTCGCAAATGTATCGCGATGCTCCGAACGCGGCGCTGCGCGCCAACGCCCTGGATCATCTTCAGGCGATTCGCGCCCGCGCCGATATGCAAGCGCTGGAAAGGCTTTTAGCCGCCTACCATCACCATTTCGGCCGCTGGCCGCGATCCTGGTCGGCGCTAATCGCGTTGGGCGCGCTGCGCGGCGTTCCAGTGGATCCGCAAGGACACCCGTACCGGTTGCTTCCGGGCGGCAGGGTGGGGCTGAATCCCGCGACCAAGATCGCCGCCATGCAGGCGCCTTCCCAGTGATTTGCCGGCGCGTGCCGGCTATGCCGCCCGCCGGTGCTTCCAGGCGGCGGCGATTTTTTCCGCGGCATCGCGCCCGGCTTGCTCTGCCGCCCTGCGGGCACGCGGAAGCACCCAAACCGCCGCCGCCAGGCCGGCCCCGGCCAAAAGAACGCCCGCGCGCTGGTTCAGCTTCAGCTGGTAGCTGCGCGGGTGGGAGCGGTCATTGAAGCGTCCGCGCGCGCCGTGGTCGCCGGGCACGGGCGCGAAGAGATTATCTGCTTGATGCGGATCGCTGCGCTCCGGCGTGAGTTGGCTTTGGTA
>JAKAUF010000126.1 GCA_021827785.1 Acidobacteriota bacterium
CGGCGAGTTCCGCTATCCTTCAGACCATACCCTGCCGGGCGCGCAGTACGGCAAGGTCATCCGGCCGCCCGCGTTCGGCTGCCGGCTGGAACATGTGGACGCCGGCGCCGCGCGGCAGCTGCCGGGGGTGACGGTGGTGCGGGATGGCGATTTTCTCGGCGTCACGGCGCCCACGCTGGAAGCCGCGGAGCGGGCCGCGCGGGCGGTGAAGGCATCCTGGGCGCCGGCGCCGGCGCAGCCCTCCAACGCGGATTTGTTCGCGTATCTGCGCGACCACGCCCAGACGCCGGAGGCCCGGGCTCTCCAGCTGCGCGGCTCGATGGCCGCCGGGCTGCGCGCCGCCGCGCACCGGCAAAGCGCCACCTACACCATCGCCTACATCCAGCACGCGCCGATGGAAACGCGCGCCGCGCTGGCGGAATGGCGCGACGGCGGGGTCACCGTTTGGACCGGCACGCAGCGGCCCTTCGCCACCCGCGACGCCCTGGCCGAAGCGTTTCACCTGCCGCGCGACAAGGCGCGGGTGGTGGTGCCCGATACGGGCGACGCCTTCGGCGGCAAGCACACACCGGAGGCGGCGCTGGAGGCGGCCCGGCTGGCGCGCGGCGCGGGCAAGCCGGTGCGCCTGCAATGGAGCCGGGAGGAGGAGTTCACCTGGGCCTATTTCCGCCCCGCCGGCGTCATTGACGTCCGCTGCGGCGCCGCCGCCGACGGCCGCCTCACCGCATGGGAGTTTCACAACTACAACTCCGGCGGAGCGGCGATCGGCACGCCGTACGAGGTCGAAAACCAGATCATCGCCTTCCATCCCTGCGAGCATCCGCTGCGCCAAGGCTCCTATCGCGCGCTGGCGGCGACGGCCAACCATTTCGCCCGGGAGTCGCAGATGGATGAGCTGGCCCATGCGGTAGGGATGGATCCGATTGAGTTCCGGCTGAAGAACCTGCGCGACGAGCGTCTGCGCGCCGTCTACCAGGCGGCGGCGCGGGCGTTCGGCTGGCCGGGCAAAAAGACGCGGCCGGGGCAGGGCTTCGGTTTCGGCGGCGGCACGGAGAAAGGCGGCCGCGTGGCCACCTGCGCCGAAATCGTCATGCACGGCGGCGATGTCGAGGTGCGGCGCCTGGTGACCGCCTGGGAGAGCGGCGCCATTATTGACCCCGACAATTTGCGCAACCAAATCACCGGCGCGGCGATCATGGGCCTGGGCGGGGCGCTATTCGAAGAGGTCGAATTCGCGGCCGGGAAGGTTCACACCGACCGTTTTAGCCGCTATCCGGTGCCGCGCTTTTCCGGCTTGCCGGCCATCGAAGCCGTGCTGGTGAACCGCCCGGATCTGCCGCCCGCCGGGGCGGGGGAGATCCCGCTGGTGGGCGTCGCCCCGGCGATCGCTAACGCGATCTTCGACGCCACCGGCGAGCGCCGCCGCCACATGCCGCTGGCCAGAAGCTCGCGCGCCTAGGCGCGCGCGTGGAATGCGGTTTGGCCTGTGCGGCGGGCGTCAGCCCACGGTCGCCAATGAGGCCAGCGCCCGCGCGCCGGAAATCGCGGACCGCGTCCGGCTGTCTGTTGCCGCCGCCCGGAGGGCGACGCCCCCGCCGCTGGCGGGAGGGAGCGTATGCAGGGCAGGCGGCCTACCCCACAAGGTACGCGGGCGTTGCTGGGGGCGCGGGCCGCCGGCCCGCCGGCACTGAGTGCGGACGAGCCGTCCGCGCGCCCAGATTGCGTACATTCCTGGTGCAGGTTGCGGGCTGCATGCTCGGCGCGGCCGGCTGAAGCCGGCCGCCACACAGGCTGAAGCCTGTTCCACGCGAGGGGGGACAGGCGAGGACGCCCATCCCACTTTACTTCGCGCGGGCGGGGCGGTGAGATTGCGCCGCCCGGAGGGCGACGCCACGCAGGGCAGGAGCCCTACCCCACGAGGTACGCGGGCGTTGCTGGGGGCGCGGGCCGCCGGCCCGCCGGCACCGGGTGCGGACGAGGGCGAATGCGGTGGGGTATGCCTCCGGCTTGCTTGCGGTCGCGCTCGGCGCGGCCGGGGCAGCGGGCGGAGTAGGCGGCTCGCGGACCGCCGCCGCAGGGGGCAGCGGGGCGTCAATCGGGGCTGCCGGTTTCCGGCGGCGCGGGGTCGTGGTAAACTCCTGCGCGGTTGCGGTTATCCGGTTCCGAACGGTTGCAACCAGGACGGCTCCATCATGGCCATTGCATCGCTTCGATCGCTTCCATCGCTTCCATCGCTTCCATCGCTTCCGTCGCTTGCATCGCGCCCATCGCGTCCGTCGCTTTCCTCCGCCGGTTCGCGTGTTGCGCGTCTGCTTTTGGCCGTGTCCGCCGCCGCTCTGCTGGCGGGCGCGGCGTGGGCGCAAAACAGCCCGATCGCCTTGACCGTGGATGCGCGCCAGGCGCCGCTCAAGATCGTCAAAAGCGATGAAGCGATTCCGGTGCGACCGGGACCGCTGACCCTGTATTACCCGAAATGGATACCCGGCGAGCACGCCCCCGACGGGCCGATCGCCAATCTCACCGGGCTGAAGTTCACGGGCAACGGCAAGCGCATCCCCTGGCGCCGCGACCTGCTGGACGTGTTCACCTTCCACCTCACGATTCCCGCCGGCGTGCACGTGCTGCACGCGCATTTCGATTATCTGGAGCCCAGCGGCGGGCCGTATTCCGAGGGCGCTTCCGCCACCGACAAGCTGATCATCGTCAGCTGGAACCAGAATCTGCTCTATCCCGCGGGCACGCCGGCGCAGCAGCTGATTTTCCATCCCCGGCTCATTCTGCCGCGGGGCTGGAAGCACGGCACGGCGCTGCCGCAGTTGGCGCGGCGCGGCGAAACCATCATCTTCAAACCCGTGGCGCTGAACCGGCTGGTGGATTCACCGGTGATCGCCGGGCAATATTACCGCGCCTACAACATCACCCCGCCGGGCGAGCCGATTCACCATGAGATTGACATCGTCGGCGACAGTTGGGCGGCGGTGCAATTGCGGCCGGCGCTGCAAAAGGACCTGACCAATCTGGTTTACCAGGCGGGCAAGCTGTTCGGCGCGCGGCATTACCGCGATTACCATTTCCTGTTCACCGTCAGCAATCACGTCGCCCACTTCGGCTTGGAGCACCATGAGTCGGACGACAGCCGGCTGCCGGAAAGCACGCTGGAAGGGCCGCATGCCGCCTACGAGCTGGGCGGGCTGCTGCCGCATGAATACGTGCACAGCTGGAATGGCAAGTTCCGCCGGCCGAAGGACCTGGCGCCGCCGTATTACGAGGCGCCGCAGGAGACCAACTTGCTGTGGGTCTACGAGGGCCTGACGGACTTTCTGGGCAATGTGCTGGCCACGCGCAGCGGCTTGTGGACGCAAGCGGAATATCACCAATGGATCGCCGACATCTCCGCGGAGCTGGGACCCGGCCGTCCCGGCCGCACCTGGCGGCCGTTGCTGGACACGGCGGTGGCGGAGCCCGGCGAAAGCGGCTTCGCCCCCGGCTGGCTGAACTGGCGGCGGGGCGTGGACTATTACGAGGAAGGTGATTTGCTGTGGCTGGAGGTGGACACCATCATTCACCGCGTCACCGGCGGCCGCAAGGACATAGACGATTTCTGCCAGTATTTCTACGGCGGCCCGAACCGCGGGCCGCAGTTGAAGACCTATACCTTCCAGCAGTTGGTCGCTGCGTTGAACCATGTGGCGCCGTACAACTGGGCGGCGTTTTTCCACCGCCGGCTGGATTCGCTCTCGCCGCGGGCGCCGGTGGAGGGGGTCGAGGCGGCGGGCTGGAAAACCGTCTACACCGCGCAGCCGGTGGCCGCCAGCCGGGGCTTCCGCGGCGGCGTCAACGCCGCCTACTCGATCGGGCTGGAGCTGGGCGACAACGGCCAGGTCTTTGATTCCATCGTCGGCAGCCCGGCTTTCCGCGCCGGCATCACCTCCGGCATGCAGGTGGTGGGCGTCAATGGCAAGAAGTTCACGCCGCAGGATTTTGATAACGCCCTGCAAGCCACCGCGCGGCGGCAGCCGATGACGCTGCTCTATTTGAACGACGATTACTATCACACCGCGCACGTCCACTATTTCGGCGGGCCGCGCTATCCGCATTTGGCGCGGGAGCCGGGCGTCAGTGATTTTTTGGACAACGACATCCTGCGGCCGAGGTAAATCGCCGAATAGGGGCGCGGCCGGCGGCGGCCGGCGGCAGGCTGGTAGTCTTAAATAGATGCCGCCAACCGACCGGCCCCCACGCCTCGCGGCGCCACCAGCCGCAAGCACGGCCGGTTTGTGGTGGCTGGGCTTTTTCCGGTTCAGCCGCGCCTTGTCGGCGGGGCTGATCTCCGTCGCCTTCCCCTATCTGGTGCTGCACCGGTATACGGCGGTGGAACTGGGCTTCATCTATACCGCCGCCGCCTTGGCCACGGCGGGCCTGGGCCTGGCGGTCGGGTTTCTGACCGATCTTTGGGGCAAGAAGCGGACTTTGGTGCTGGTCGGCGCCACGCTGCCGCTCAGCGCCGCACTGGTTTATCTATTTCCCACATTGGGCGGCCTCTTCGTGGCGGCGATGGTCGGCGGTTACTCGGCCACCGGTTCTCTGGCCGGCGGCGGCGTCGGCGGCGCGGCGCAGCCGATCCAAAGCGCGGTCATCGCCGTGCTGACCCGTCCCGACCAGCGCACGTTCTTTTTTTCGCTGTTCGCCTTTCTCAGCGGCATAATCGCCGCCGGCGGCTCGCTCTGGGCCGGAGCGTTCAACGTCCACACCGCGTTTGCCGTGGCGGCGGGAATCTCCCTGGTGGGGTTGCTGTGCCTGTGGCCGCTGCAAGTGGAGGAAACCCGCGGCAATATCCGCCGCATGCCCAGCTTGAAGGTGGTCAGCCAGTTTTCCATCACCGGCACGCTGAACGGCTTTTCCCAGGGCTTGGTGGTGCCGTTTCTGATCCCCTTCTTCGTGATCGTCTACCACCTGCCGAAATCGCAGATGGCGGTCTACACCTTTATCGGCGGCGTCCTGGGCGCCTTCGCGCTGTTCGCGGCGCCGATGCTGGAGCGGCGCTGGGGTTTCGTCCGCGCCATTGCGGTGACCCGCGGCATCGGCGCGGGGCTCATTTTGCTGCTGCCCTTCTGGCACTGGCTGGTGGTGGCCTTGGCGGTGTACGTGCTGACCCCGGCGCTGCGCGTGGCGGC
>JAKAUF010000401.1 GCA_021827785.1 Acidobacteriota bacterium
TTGCCGGGGGCGGGCCGCAACGATTGCCGGCGCGCCTGCGGCGCGGGGGAATTTCGCGGCCTTTCCGCGCCCGCTTTGCTCCCCGAGCAAATGGCGCGGCCCCCGCGTCTGGCCCGAACGTTAAATCGGCAACCGGCTCGATTCGTGCCTGGCCGTTCCACCAGGCGCCGATCCCGGCCAGCCTCGGCTACACTGGAGAAAGTTTGCCCCCGGGGGGATCGCCGGGGATCGCCGGCGGGCCTTCGCGGATGCCGCGGGCGAATCCAGGCCATGAGACCGCAATGGGTCTCCTTCCCGGTTTACCGTTCGCTGGAGGTCAGCATGCGTTTTCGTTTTCCCGCTCTCATTGCTCTCGCCGCGGCCGTCGCTTTGGCCGCGCCCGCGGCCCGCGCCGCCGAGTTGGGCTCCACCGCGCAATCCGTTCTGCCCGCCTCCACGCGCCAAATCATCTCCGTCAACTACCACCGCCTTTCCACCAACAACCTGGCGCAGCGCATCGAGGGCCAGGTCCTGCCCGCCGAAATGCGCAACATCAGTGATCTGCTGGCGCGCGGCGGCGTCCATATCCACCAGGATCTGAACCGCCTCACCTTCGCCACCTATGCCACCGGCAACAGCATCGGCCTGATCGGCGTCGCCGAAGGCAGCTTTGAGTCCTTCCAGCCGGGTCGTTTTTTCGCCCCCACACCCCGCTACCCCCATCCGCCCCAATACGACGGCGTCACCTATTACGAAGCCAACGGCATGGAGTTCTATCTGCCCGATTCCAGCACCTTCGTCTTCGGCAACGCCCAGGCGATTCGGGAGGCGATTCAGGTCCAATCCGGCGCCGTCACTTCGCTCGACAACAACTCCAGTCTCAGCGATCTGATTGACGGCACAGAATCCAGCGACGTCTGGAGCGTGCTGAACGCCGCCGGCACCCAGGGGTTGGTGATGTCCCTGGCCAGCGGCGCCACCGATTTCAACCCGGCTTCCTTGGCCAGCCATTTCCAAGGCGCCCGCTACACCATTAATTTCTCCAGCGACGTCAAGGTCAACCTGGAGCTGATGACCGACGATCCCGTCAGCGCCGGCCTGGCGAGCACCGGCCTGCGCGCCGCCGTGATGTATAAGGCCTACCAAACCAAGAATCCCGCCCTCAAGAACCTGCTCAATCAGATCGAGGTGGACTCGGCCGGCGACGACGCCTTTCTCCAGGTCGAATCACCTCAAAACCAGGTGGCGGCCCTGCTCAACAGCAGCCTCTTCCGCAGCATCATGCGCTAGCCGGCAGGACGGGACGATTTTCCATTCCGCGGCGGGACATTCGCCTTGGGGGCCTCCCCCCGGCGGCTTCCCCACCCGCTTAGCGCCCGAGCCGAAGGGACAGCGCGCCTCGCATCATCCGCATCGCAACTCCTCGCGGGAGCCCGGCGAATGCCGGCTCGCAGCGCTTGAAAATTGCCGCGCCGGCCGCGAAAGCGCCGGCTGCGGCGTCCAAAAAATGTTGCATTTAAGGCCGCAACGCGATGAAAAGACAGCGTTGGCGGTGCAACGATGCAACATTGATAGGCGCGGGGCGCGGGATTCTTCTCCGCGGGCCGTGGGCGCGAGTTTTCGCGGTCTGCCCGCGCCTGTTTGACCTCCCGGGCAAAAGGCGCGGCCCCGCGAATGGCCGGGCCAAACGCTAGCGCCGGAACAGCATGTTCAGAACAACCGTCAGCACCACGCTGATCACGATCATCGTCACCCAAGGGAAATAAACCGTCACCCGCTTGCCGCGGTAGACATAATCCCCTGGCAGATGGCCCAGCGGCACGTGCGCCCGCGCCAGCAGCAGCAATACCACCCCGCCCGCCGCCAGCAGCAAGCCGATGACGATCAGTGCCCGCGCCAAATGCGCCATGCCTTCAGCCTAGCAAGTCCGTCGCGGGACATTGCTTGGCGCGGGCCCCAGCGCGGCTGCCCACCCCAACGCGCGCCGCTGCGCGTTGGGGACCCCGGCTTTGGGACCGCGCCGCGTCGCTGGAGGGCGGGCCGCAGCGATTGCCGGCGCGCCTGCGGCGCCGGGGAATTTCGCGGCTGTTCCGCGCCCGCTTTGCTCCCCGAGCCAACGGTGCGGCCCCGCGATCGGGCGGCGGCGCCGCTAGGCCAATTCGGCGCCGGCGAAAAAGAACGCGATTTCGTTGCGCGCCGTCTCCGCCGCGTCGGAGCCGTGAATGACGTTGCGCTCGATGTTGGCGGCGAAATCCTTGCGAATCGTGCCCGCCGCGGCCTTGGCGGGATCGGTCGCCCCCATCAGCTCCCGCAGCCGCGCGATGGCGTTCTCCCCCTCCAGCGCCGCCACCACCACCGGCCCCTCGGTCATGAAACGCACCAGGTCCGGGAAGAAGCCCCGCTCCCGGTGCACCGCGTAAAACGCCTCCGCCTGCGCCTGCGTCAGCCGCAGCCGCTTCAGCCCCAGAATCTTCAGTCCGGCTTTCTCCAGCCGGCCCAGCACCGTGCCGGTCAGCTGCGCGGCGACGCCGTCGGGCTTAATGATCGTCAAGGTTCGTTCGTTGGCCATTGCGCTAGTTTCCCTTCGCCGCCTTGGCGCCCATCACGGAAGCGACCGTGGCGCCGATCTCGGCGGGGCTGACGCAGACGTGAATGCCCGCCGCCCGCATCGCCTCCATTTTTTCCTTTGCCGTTCCCTGCCCGCCGGAGATGATCGCTCCGGCATGGCCCATGCGGCGTCCCGGCGGCGCCGTCTGCCCGGCGATGAAGCCGACCACCGGCTTCCTCACATGCTCGCGGATGAACGCCGCCGCCGCTTCCTCGGCGCTGCCGCCGATCTCGCCGATCATGACGATGGCTTCGGTGCCCGGATCCTCGTTGAACATCCGCACCGCATCCAAATGGGAGGTGCCGACGATCGGATCGCCGCCGATGCCAATGGCGGTGGATTGCCCGATGCCCAGCAGCGTCAGCTGATGCACCGCCTCATAGGTCAGCGTCCCGCTGCGGCTGACAATGCCGACCGTGCCCGGCCGGTGGATATGCCCGGGCATGATGCCCATCTTGCACTCGCCGGGGGTGATGATGCCGGGACAATTCGGGCCGATCAGCCGCGACTTCCCTCCCTTCAGCACCGCCGCCACCCGCGCCATGTCCAGCACCGGAATGCCTTCCGTGATGCAGACCACCAGCGGCAGCTCCGCTGCCGCGGCTTCCAGGATGGCGTCGGCGGCGAACGGCGGCGGCACGAAGATCATCGTGGCGTCGGCGCCGGTGGCGGCCGCGGCCTCGGCCACCGTGTCGAAGACCGGCGTGCCCTCGTGCGTCGTCCCGCCCTTGCCCGGCGTGACTCCGGCGACGATGTGCGTGCCGTATTCCCGGCACATGCGCGCATGGAAACTGCCTTCGCGGCCGGTAATGCCCTGCACCAGCACGCGGGTTTTCTTGTTGACCAGAATGCTCATGTCGTTTTTTTCCGTGCCGCGGCGCGCCGGGCGCCTGCGCGGCTAGCGCCGCCCGCCGCCGGCGGCGGCCACCACTTTCTCGGCGGCTTCCTTCATGCTCCCCGCCACCGTGATCGGCAGGCCGCTGGCGCGCAGCACCTCCCGTCCCTGCTCCACGTTCGTTCCCTCCATGCGGATGACCAGCGGCACCTTCAGGTCCACCGCCCGCGCCGCCTCCACCACGCCGTTGGCGAGCGTATCGCAGCGCAGAATGCCCCCAAAGATATTGATCAGCACCGCCTTCACGTTCGGATCCTTCAGCAGAATCTCGAACGCGTGCCGCACCTGCTCCTGGCTGGCGCCGCCGCCCACGTCCAGGAAGTTCGCCGGGCTTCCGCCCGCGTACTGGATGATGTCCATGGTCGCCATGGCCAAGCCGGCGCCGTTGACCATGCAGGCGACGTTGCCATCCAGCTTGATGTAGTTCAGGCTGTAGCGGCTGGCCTCCACCTCCAGCGGCGCTTCCTCGTGGATGTCGCGCAGCGCCTTCAGCTCCGGATGGCGGTACAGGGCGTTGTCATCAATGTTCAGCTTGGCGTCCAGGGCGACGATCTTGTCGTCCTTGGTCAGCACCAGCGGGTTGATCTCCGCCAGCGACGCGTCCAGCGCCACGAAGGCCCGCGCCAGCGCCAGCATCGCCTTTACCGCCGGGTTGATCGCCGCCGCAGGCAGCTTCAGCCCAAAGGCCAGCCGCCGCGCCTGATACGCCTGCAAGCCGCGATCGGCGTCGAACGGCTCGCGCAGGATCGCGTTGGGATCCTTCGCCGCCACTTCCTCGATCTCCATCCCGCCGGAGGCGGACACCATCATCACCGGCTTGCCCGAAACGCGGTCCACCACCGCGCCCAGGTACAGCTCCCGGGCGATGGGCAGCGTTTCTTCCACCAGCACCTGCCGCACCAGACGCCCCTCCGGCCCGGTTTGGTGCGTGACCAGCGTCATGCCCAAGATCTTTTCCGCCATGGCGCGCGCTTCCGTGGGACCGGAGGCCAGCTTGACGCCACCGCCCTTGCCCCGTCCGCCGGCGTGAATCTGCGCCTTGACCACTACTTGCCCGCCCAGCATCTTCGCCGCCGCTTCGGCTTCCACGGCGGTGGCGGCGACTTGGCCGCGGGGAATCGGCAGCCCGAAGGGCCGGAGCTGTTCTTTGGCTTGGTATTCGTGAATTTTCATCCGCTTCCTTGCCTCGCCGTCCGCCTCACCGCGCGGCCCGGCGCCCGCGGCGCGCCGGCATGCGATAATCGCCGCGAGCCGCGAAACCAGTCAGTATAGCAACCCAGCGCGGGTTTTTCCCCTGCGCGGCCCCGCCCATGTCCTCTTTCCCGCCTTCGCCACCGCCCGCCGCCGCCGGCGACGCCGCCCCCGCGGCGGACTTTTCCGCCCTGTTGCGCCAGGTGATCGCCCGCCGCGATCTGACCCGCGCCGAGGCCCGCGCGGCGTTGGCGGCGATTTTAGCGGGCCAGGCGTCCGAGGCCGCGATCGCCGCCTTGCTGGTCGCGCTGGCCATGAAGGGCGAGACGGTCGAGGAAATCACTGGCTTCGCCCAGGCCATGCGCGCCGCCGTCCGCGCCTTTTCTCCGCCGTCCGATCCCGGCGCGCTGGATGTCTCCGGAACCGGGCGCGCGGCGTTGGAGGCGGACCCCGGCACAGAATCCCCGGAATTGGTGGACACC